>DATLXD010000001.1:0-2510 GCA_035575965.1 Pyrinomonadaceae bacterium
GGCATTTGGTCGTAAATGCGCCGCAAAGCCGGTGCCATCTTCCGCGATACTCGACCGGACACAATCATTACGTCGGCTTGTCTCGGAGAAGCGCGAAAGGTTTCCGCCCCGAAACGCGAAAGGTCGTTTCTTGAGCTAACCGTATTCATCATTTCGATTGCGCAGCAAGCCAACCCGAACGTGGCAGGCCACAATGATGATTTTCTCGCCCAATTAACAACGGCATCGAGTTTGACGGTGATTACATCGGGTAACGATTCAAAAACTGTGTTTTCTAAACCCATCTTTTTATTTTGGATTTTAGATTTTAGATTTTAGATTGGGAAGCAAAATTCAATTTGCATCTAAAACCATAAATCTAAATAAATTTAATTCTGTTATTTTCGGTTTAGATTTTTGATTACGAAACGGCACTTAATATCCAAATCTAAACCCAAATTATTATGCAGCGCGTTTTAGTTCCTGAATACGCTGTTGTTTCTTACTTACTAATTCGTGAGCTTCGGCGCGGGCTTCCGCGCGAGCCTGTATGCTCCAATCAAACGTGCCTTTTTTCCAAACGTAAATGTATCCGACAACGAGCGTAGCGATAAAAACAAGTATTTCCAGCAAAGCGATTGTGCCGAAAGCGATGCCGCTGATTTTTTCCTCGGCAAGCAAACTCTTAAAAGCTACCGCAAAAGGAATCATAAACAAAACTTCAATATCGAAAAGCAGAAAAATAACGGCGACGGTATAAAACTTTATCGAAAATCTGTCGCGTGCCGAGCCGACCGGATCTTTTCCGCATTCGTAAGGCATCAATTTCGTCGCCGTTCTTTTGCGCGGACCGACGAGCTGCGTAACGAGAATCTGACTTGCCGCAAAGCCCATCGCTACGATAAACATTATGCCAATCGGCGCATAGTCGAACAAATTAAATTCAGACATAAATTTCTTATATGAAATCCTTTTATAAATTGCTTCAAAACTGCTAAAAAGCCGAGAAGTTCTCGACCAAACGAGATTGAGAATTATGGCACAAGTTCAATGGTAAGTTAAGCAAGAATCAGAGTCAAGAGTCGAGAATTGAGAGTCGAGAGCCGAGAGCCGACGATAAATTCAAAAGCGGAGACACAGAACGATTCGTATATTGGTCAATCGTGGCGATGCCGTAAAAGGTTTGAGCGGAGCGCGGGTGACAATCAAAATTCTCGGCTCGTCATTTACCCCTTTGATTTTTCATGCTAAAGCCGACGATAATGGTATTGTGATGGTTAATCTGCAATTGCCGCATTTCAAATCGGGACGCGCCGCGATTTTGATAAAAGCGACGAGCGAAGGCGAGGAAGCCGATTTAAGACGAGCTATCACGCACGAATAATTCGATTTTGGATTTTAGATTTTGGATTTGATTATGAGAGTTTCAATTAACGGTGAGACGAAGGAAATTCCGAATGAAGTTAATTTAAGCGAGCTTCTCAAAAATCTTTCTCTGCCTTCAGAGAGAGTTGCAATCGAATTGAATAAAGAAGTCATTCGTAAGAGAGATTGGGAGCATGTAAAAGTCGCCGACGCGGACAAAATCGAGATAATTCACTTTGTCGGCGGCGGATAATTTTAAGCGATGAAAGATGAAGGATGAAGGATGAAGGTGTCGGGCTTTCGTCCTTTTTGTTTTGGACGGGAAAAGTTGTAAATTTAAACTATGCAAAAGAATCAAAAGAATCAAAAAACTTTGCGAGCTTTGTGCCTTTGCGGAAAATTCAATTGTATTTTTAGAAAAATTATATGAACGATTTATTTAATCTAGCAGGAAAAACTTTTACTTCACGACTTATCATCGGAACGGGAAAATATCGTTCGCATCAGGAAATGAAGGACGCGCACGCGGCTTCGGGTGCGGAAATGGTGACGGTTGCGGTCAACCGCGTTCCTCTGGACAGAAAAACCGAATCATTCCTCGATTATCTCAATCCCGAAATGCAGATTTTGCCGAACACGGCGGGTTGTTACGATGCCGAACACGCGATTAGAACGGCGAGATTAGCAAGAGAAGCACTCGAAACCGATTGGATAAAGCTCGAAGTCATCGGTGATAAAGTTACGCTTCTGCCCGACAACGAACAAACGCTCGAAGCCGCCAGAGTTCTCGTCAAAGAAGGTTTTATCGTCTTGCCGTATTTTTCCGACGATTTGATTATGGCGAAAAAGTTATTGGACATCGGCTGTCCCGCCGTGATGCCGCTTGCTGCGCCGATTGGTTCTGGTTTGGGCGTGCAAAATCCCGCAAACCTAAAAATTATGCGCGAGCAGCTTCCAGCCGCAACGATTATTGTTGATGCAGGCGTTGGCGTTCCGTCCGACGCGGCGATTGCAATGGAACTCGGCGCGGACGCGATTTTGATGAACACGGCAATCGCCGAAGCCAGAGATGCGGCGCAAATGGCGACTGCGATGAAACTTGCAGTTCAAGCAGGACGACTTGCATATCTTTCGGGCAGAATGCCGAAACGTCTCTACGCCAGCGC
>DATLXD010000002.1:0-2681 GCA_035575965.1 Pyrinomonadaceae bacterium
ACCCGAACCGGAATAATTGGAAGCATTGTCGCCTTCCGGGGCGGAAATGTTCATCACCAGGTCGCCCGAACGATAATCCGGGTCGAGCCGTCCGTATTCGTCCCAAAGCTGTTGTTTGGCTTCCGCGCTTCCGGCAACGCCCTCAACCTTTAAGACGCCGTTCTCTTCGTTGACATTAAGTCCCGAAATGCCTAGTTGATTCGCCATATCAATCAAAGATTGGTATTTATTCGTTAACATAATTCTTTTTCTCCTTTTTCTCTGCTATTTTTCAATTACTTGATTATTCACTTTACGTTTTCCGGTTTCTTGAGCTATTTGATTCACTTCAGCCATTTTACCTTTCGGAATAGTTCCGCGAATTGTAACTTCCGTTGTAGTGGCTTCAACCGTTACATTGTTAAAACCCTTACTCTTCAGTGCTGCCTCGACCGCATTTTTAGCTGCGTTGTCCGCCATCGGTGCCGTCATTGAGTTACCGTTTATCATCATATTGCCGTTGACTGTGTTGGTGTTGGCTGTGCTTCGGCAGCCGACCAAAAACAAAAACGCCGCTATGCTGATAATTGTTAAAATTCTAATTTTCATCTGTTTCCTCCTGAAAACTTCAAATAATAGTATCTTTAATTTCCAAAATTGAAAACACAAAACTGATTTACCTGTGTTTTACAATTTTCGCTAAAAATTTCTCAAACCTTTTTTAAGAAATTTGTCAGCCGCTTTCAATTTGGTAAATTAGTCTAAAACATTTTGCAATAAATTTCAGTCTAATTTTATCAAAAAAACTTCCTCAGCAATTTTTTTTGCGATTTCGTAAGAAGTTAAATCGGGTTTGACTATAAAATGCCAATCGGTCAGACAATAATAATTTTGTCTTTCGTCAAAAAGTTTTCTAGCTTGATCTTTGTTTTTGGCAAGCGGGCGTTCGCGTTTTGAGGATTTGATATTTCGCCAGCAGTGTTCAAAGCTCGATTCCAGCCAGACGCTCGTGCAGTTTTGAGTTTTTATAAGGCGGCGATTTTCCGCAATCGTCCACGCGCCGCCGCCGAGCGCGAGAATTCGCGCATCGTTTTCCGCTAAAATTTTTCGCAAAGTTTCCGTTTCGATTTGGCGGAAACGCATTATGCCGCCGGTTTTAATTATTTCGGCAATCGTCCGTTTTTCGCCTGCTTCAATAACCGAGTCGAGGTCAATTTTTTGCGCCTGCAAGATACTAGCGAGATGTCGGGCGACGGTTGATTTGCCGACACCCATAAAACCTGTGAGAACTATTCGTGTTTCATTGTCCATTTAGATTTCTAGAACGCGGAATGATGAACGATGAATTTCCTAAAATTTAATTCATAATTCCATATTCACTACTTTCACAATGCCTCTACAGTGAATTATTTCTTTACACTCGCCAGCGTTTGGAAAAATTCGGGAAACGAAACGCCCGCGTATTCCGCGCCGACAATTTCCGTTTCGCCATTTGCAAAAAGCGCGGCTACTGCGAACGCCATTACAATTCGGTGGTCGCCAAACGAATCAACAGTTGCGCCTTTTAATTCCGATTTTCCGACTCGAAAGCCGTCCGCAAATTCTTCCACTTCGGCGTTCATTCGCCGTAAATTTTCAACAATCGCTTTTATTCTGTCCGATTCCTTGACGCGCAACTCTGCGGCGTTGCGAATCTCCAAGCCGTCTTCAATCTGCGTACCGAAAATTGCCAGAATCGGAATTTCGTCAATCAGATTACCGATAATCTCACCGCCGATTATATTTGAAAATGCACTCGGCGCAAAATTTTCACGCTCGCGCACCAGCAAATCGCCGACTGTTTCGTTGCAGATTTCCCGCGAATTGATGATTTCAATTTTCGCGTCTAAATTTTGCAGAACTTCAATAATCGCCGTGCGCGTCGGATTTAAGCCGACGTTCTCCAAAACAATTTCCGAATCCTTTAGACAACTTGCCGCAACGAGAAAAAAAGCGGCAGAGGAAATATCTGAGGGAATGTTTAAATTTCTTGCGCCGAGTCGGGAGTTTCCATCAATCAAGATTTCTTCGACGAATCCGTTTTCCGTTTCTATAAAACTTCCTTCGATTTTCGCGCCTAAATACCGCATCATCAATTCCGTGTGATTTCTCGAAGTCAGAACTTGGACTTTGGACTTTGGACTTTGGACTTTAGACTTGCCTTCGGCATTCAATCCGGCGAGCAAAAGGCACGATTTAACTTGTGCGCTGGCGATTGGCAAATTATACAAAATTGAACGAAGCGGAGTTTTACCGTGAATTTTGAGCGGCGCGCAATTGTTTTCTGCCTCGATTCTCGCGCCCATTTGCGTCAAAGGTTCGATAACTCTTCGCATCGGGCGTTTTGACAGACTTTCATCGCCGATTAAAACCGAATCAAAGTTTTGTCCGGCTAAAACGCCTGCTAAAAACCGCATCGTCGTTCCGCTATTGCCGCAATCGAGTTCTTTTTTCGGTTTTGAAAATCCGTTTTTACCGACACCTTTGATAAAAACGGTGGTATTTTCCTTTCTGATTTCAACGCCCAAATCTCGCAGACAGTTAAGAGTCGAAGCGCAATCCGCGCTCGTCGCAAAATTTTCGATGCGCGTTTCACCCGTCGCCATCGCCGAAAGAATGGCGGCGCGGTGCGAAATTGACTTATCGCCGGGCAGATTTATTTT
>DATLXD010000003.1:0-8663 GCA_035575965.1 Pyrinomonadaceae bacterium
CAGGTAAAAAAGGCAAAAGGCAAAAGTGAAAAGGCAAAAGTAAAAAGTAAATCTGTTTCTTACTTTTGCCCTTTTACTTTTGCCTTTAAAAAATCTGTGTTCATTTGTGTTTATCTGTGGCTAATTTTTCTTTTGTCTTGCGCTTCAAAACCGACTGATTTGCGAACTCTCGCGCCTACGGAAACGCTTGTATATTTGGAAACGAATGATTTGGCGAAGACATTAAATTCTTTGACCGAAAGCAAAGCGTTTCAAGAGCTTGCAAAAGAAAAACCGGATTTTTCCGCGTTTGAAAACGTCCAGGCAGCAGTTGTCATAACCGGTTTTGAAGCATCGGAACAAAAAGTTACGGACGAAAATTCCGTTCTTAATTTTAAGCCACATTTTGCGGTAATTGCCGACACGCACGCTTGGAAACCAACTGCCGTTTCAATCGCGGAAAACCAAATCGGAAAATTTGCCAGAGACGCTTACGGCGACGATGTAAAGCTCGAAAGATCAGAAAAAAGAGACGCGAAATTTTTTGTTTGGACAAGCACGGACGGGCGCAAACTTTTTTCCGCCGTTTCCAACAGCGTAATTTATGTAGGCAATGACGAAAACCTTTTAGACAAATGTTTATCGGTCAAACGCGGCGAAGCGGAGAGTTTGTTGAAAAACGAAAACCTCGCGCGGGCGCGTGAAAATGCCACAGGCGAAAATCTCCTTGCGTTCGGTTACATTTCGCCTGAAGGCGTGGCGCAAATCGCTAATCTCGCAGGCGTTTCGACCGCAATCGAGACAACTGAAGAAAATGCGGGAAGAAGTTTTATCGCGCAGATTTTGCCGCAAATTTTGCGAAACACGACGAAGGAAATTGTCTGGACGGCAAACAAAAGCGAGCAGGGAATCGAAGACAACATTTTTGTTTCTTTGAACGATGAAACCGCTTCCGTATTCAAGGAAACACTGGCGCCAAATTCGGAAATACAATCAAATTTGGCGGAATTGTTATCGCCGAACATTTTCACGGCAACTCGTTACAGTTTAAAGAATCCGCTTGTCGCCTGGCGCAGTTTGCTTTTAACTACAGTGAAAAATACCGACGCTTTGAACGGAAAAATTCTCGTCAAGTTTTCCAATAATTTGCTTGAATCTTACGGCGTTTCCGACGCGGAAACTTTTTTAAGCTCAATAGATTCAGACATTTTAACGGCACAATTTGACGTGGACGGCGAAAAGTCAATTGCGATTGTTACGGTTCAAGACGCAAAAAAGTTGAAAAAATCAATCTCGGATGAAATAAATTTCAAAATGCCACCTGAAAAGCAAGACAATGCGGACATTTGGCTATCGGAGGACAAACAAATCGCAACGGCTTTTGTCGGGAACAAGTTGATTTTGGGCGACAGCGAAAGCGTTTTAAAATGTCTGCAAGCAAAACAAAGCGGGCAAAACTTCACAAGTAATCGAAGTTTTCAAAAATTCGTTGATAGCCGCGCTGTATCAATTACATTTGCTAAGGATATGGATTCGGCTGAGAAGATTGTTAAAGTTTTAGGAAATGTGCGGGAAAATAAAAGCGCGGTTACGGCTTACACAACCGAAACCCGTTTTACAGAAAAGGGAATCGAGCGAAAAACCGTTTCGGCTTTCGGTTTGCTCGGAACGATTTTAGAGCAGTTGGAAGATTAAACCGGAAAAACTTTTCCCCTCTGAACAAAGCAAATTTATCTGATAAACTTAAAAATATGAAAGTTGCTCAACCTGGTTAAAGAATTACAGAATGAAACACTTTCTCTGTTTAATAGTGAACAGTCAATAGCGAAAAGTTAATAGCTGCGCTTCCAAACTATCCACTTTTCGCTATTGACTGTTCACTGACTTTCAGTAATTTTGCTTCAATTGCTTGACTTCAGAGATAATTAAAAGGTTTCGGATAAAATTTAATCTCTTTACTAAAATTCTCCGAGAAGAATGTTTATAGACCGCGTAAAAATTCGTGTAATGTCGGGCAAAGGCGGCGAAGGCGTAACCGCATTTCGGCGCGAGAAATTCATTCCGCGCGGCGGACCTTCGGGCGGCGACGGCGGCAAGGGCGGCGATGTCTGGCTGGAAGCGGACGAGAGTGTGAACACTTTGCTGCACTTGCGCTACAATCCCGAACACCGCGCCGAGCGCGGCGGACACGGCGAAGGCTCAAACCGACACGGCAAGGACAGCCCTGATGTAATCGTTAAAGTTCCTGTCGGAACGCAGGTATTCGATGCGGAAACGGAAGAATTGTTATTTGATTTTACCGAAATCGGGCAACGCTTTCGGGCGGCAAAAGGCGGCAAAGGCGGTTGGGGAAATCAGCACTTTGCGACTTCGACGAACCGCGCACCGCGCTATCATTACGCGGGCAGAACGGGCGAAGAACGCGAGTTGCAGCTTGAATTAAAGTTAATTGCCGATGTCGGTCTCGTCGGTTTTCCAAACGCGGGAAAATCGACATTGATTTCAGTGATTTCAGCTGCAAAACCAAAGATTGCCGATTATCCTTTTACCACCTTAGAGCCGAATTTGGGGGTGGTTGATTTGGGCGATTATAAAACATTTGTCGTTGCTGATATTCCCGGACTTATCGAAGGCGCGTCGGAAGGCGCGGGACTCGGCGACCGATTTTTGCGCCACGTCGAGCGCACGAAATTGATTCTGCATCTGGTTGATGTTTCTTCAATATCGGGACGCGACGCGGTTTCCGACTATGAAATTATCAACCGCGAATTAGCAAATTATAATCAAGATTTAGCGGAACGTCCGCAAATCGTTGTGGCGACAAAACTCGACGCTTTGGATGAGCCGGAACGCTTGGAAAATTTGTGCGAAGCGGCGGAAAAAGATGGCAAACCGTTTCTGGAAATTTCCGCCGTAACCAATCTAGGAACCAGAGAACTCATTAATTTTGTCGCGCAAAAATTAGCGGGAATTGCAGAAAAAGAAGCAGCGGAAAAAATAAACTTAGAGCCGACAGATATTAACGAATTAGAATAATTTTACTCATAGTTTTATTTGTTTGCGTAAATTCGCAGTTGATTTGTTAATGAAAAAAGTTGCATTTTACGGCGGCTCATTTGACCCGCTTCACAACGGACATCTGACGATTGCGCGGAAGTTGACTGAAATTTTTGGGTTGGACGAATTTGTTTTCATTCCCGCTTTTCACGCACCGCATAAAAAAGGCAAAACGCCGACTTCCGCACTTCATCGATTTGCGATGCTGTGTTTGGCTACCGAAAACGAAAAAAAAATCAGAGTTTCAACTGTCGAACTCGACGCGCCCGAAAAACCTTTTACGTTTGAAACGCAGGTGAAATTGAAAAGTGAGTCGCCCGACGCGGAAATTTTCTTTGTCATCGGCGCGGATTCGTGGGCTGAGATAAATACTTGGCGCGAATGGGAAAAGGTTTTGACGCTGACGAACATTATTGTTGTAACTCGTCCCAATTACGACATCGGTTTTTCGCACGTTACAGAGGAAATTCGGGAGAGAATTGTTGACCTGCGTAAAGAAGAATTACGAATTACGAATTATGAATTACGGGAAACCAGAGACGAAACTAATAACGATTCACAATTTACGATTCACGGTTCACGAGTTTATATTACTGATGCCGTAAATCTTAACGTTTCGGCAACTGAAATTCGCCGAAAGATTCGCGCGGGCGAAAACAATTGGCGCGAACTTGTGACGCCGGAAGTTGCCAAATACATCGAAAACTACGAACTTTACATTTAACATTCAGCATTTATCATTTATCATTTATCAGTCAGCATTTATCAAAGGTAATTTTCAGCAGATAGAAAGCGATAAATGTTTAATGATAAATGCTGAATGAAATTATGGAAGAATTAACTAAAGAAAAATCTCTGCAACGCAAAAATTCAGAATCAATTTTGTTGGTTGAAACGCAAACACCTTTTGCCGATTTAGACGAAGAAGTAAAACTTGCGATTAGGTTGGCGAGCGAGAAAAAGGCGTTCGATATTGTCGCGCTCGATTTGCGCGAAGTAACGAGCTTTGCGGAATTTTTTGTGATTGCGAGCGGCGCGAATCAGCGGCAGGTGCAAGCCATTTCAGACGAGATAAACGAACAGCTCAAAAAACAATTGCAAGCCCGCTTGATTCGGATTGAAGGCTACGCTTCGGGCGAATGGGTTTTGCTTGATTACGGCGATTTTATTATTCATATCTTCGAGCAAAAAGCGCGTGAGTTTTACGATTTGGAAAGATTGTGGCGCGATGCGAAAAAGGTTAAAATTTCCGAAAACATTTAATAATTTTTATGGCTCACATTGTTCTTCTCGGCGATTCAATTTTTGACAACAAGACTTACGTCGACGAAAACGGCAAAGACGTTGTTACGCATCTGCGCGAGAGTTTGCCGAACGATTGGCAAGCGACGCTCAAAGCAATTGACGGAAGTATAATTGAAAATGTTTCAAAGCAGTTATTTGACGCGCCGCCGAACTCAACTCATTTGGTCGTTAGTGTCGGCGGTAATAATGTGATTATGAATGCCGATGTTCTTCAGATGAAAGCTGAAAATTCGGCGCAAGTTTTAAGCGAAATCGCCGACAGACGCGAAACTTTCGAGTCTCATTATAAAGAAATGCTGCAAAGAGTTTTGGCAAAAAAATTGCCGACGGCGGTTTGCACCGTTTATTTTCCGAACTTTCCCGAAGCAATTTTTCAGCGTCTGGCGGTAACGGCTTTGTCGGTTTTTAACGACGTGATTATCCGACAAGCGATTATAAACCGTTTGCCGATTATTGATTTGCGTCTTATTTGCAGTGAAGCCGACGATTATGCCAATGAAATCGAACCTTCCGATAAAGGCGGAAGAAAAATAGCCGCGAAAATTTTGGAGCTGGTCGAAACACACGATTTTAAGAATCTGAAAACTCAAATCTTTGCATAATCGCAAATCTAAAAATTTTCAATGCGCTTTCGTTTCGTTTGGATCGGCAAAACAAAAGATAAAAACTGGCGGGCGTTGCAGGCGGAATACTTGCAGCGTCTTTCGCATTTTGTAAAGGTTGAGACGATTGAGATTAAAGACGCTTCGGGGCAAGACGCGCGAGAAATTGAAAGCAAACGCATTTTGGAGAAAGTGAATCAAAGCAACTTCGTCTGTGTTTTAGATGTCAAGGGACGCTCGATTTCTTCGTTTGAGTTAGCCGCGCAGATTGAAAATTGGCAAAATCTGGGACTTAAGGAAATTGCTTTTGTCATCGGCGGCGCGGAAGGCGTAACGTCTGAGGTTGTCGAACGGGCGGACTTTAGTTTATCTTTATCAAGTTTTACTTTAACGCACGAAGCGGCGCGGGTGATTTTAACCGAACAGCTCTATCGTGCATATACCATAATCAAGGGGTTTCCATATCAAAAATGAGTGAAATAAATTTAAAGAACATCAAAGAAAAACTCGTCGCCGAGCGCGAGCTTCTGGTCGGAAAATTAAACGGCAATGACCTGTCAGTTGACGATGCGGAAACGCCTGACCCGGTGGATTTAGCGGTCAGAAATTATTCAAAAAACGTGATGCTGGCGGTTTCGGAAAACGACAGCCGCCAACTGATTTTTATAAACGAAGCATTAGAGCGAATCGGCGACAAAGAATACGGCGCGTGTCAAAACTGTGAAAAACCTATCAATCCGAAACGATTAAACGCCGTTCCCTGGGCGCGTTATTGCTTAAATTGTCAAGAACTTCTCGAACAGGGCTTGCTTGATGAAGATTAGATTATAAGGCAAAAGTAAAAAGTAAAAAGTGAAGAACAGTAATCTTTGATAGATAATTTCTTTTAGTTTGAAGGCTTTTTGCTAATCGCAATTTATCCTTTCCTAACTTTTGCCTTAATTCCTATGCTGGGAAAAGTTACCGATTTTGTCCTCACTCTCGCTTATCCTCAAGCCTGTCAAATCTGCGAACAAAGCGTTGAAAATTTATCGGACGGTGTTGCCTGCCGAGCGTGTTGGGAAAAGACGCGCATTTTTTCGGGTGCAGAAACTTTGTGCGGTAAATGCGGTAGATTTTTGCAGTCAAAGCCAACTAATTCTCAAACCTTTTGCCATCAATGTGACGAACATTTTTATGATTCGGCAAGTGCCATCGGTATTTATGAATATGCACTTTCCGCTTCCGTCTTAAATCTCAAACGCGAGCCGTTTGTGGCTAAAAGACTACAAAAACTTTTCGTTTCACGTTTTGAGAATTCCGCGTTTCAAGAGGTGACAAAAATCATTCCCGTTCCGCTCTCGAAAAAACGCTTTTTAGAACGCAGTTTTAATCAAGCCGCAACGTTAGCCGAAATTCTAGCCGCGCAAACTCGCATAACTCTCGATAAGAAAACACTCGTTCGCCAAGTTCACACACTGATGCACCGCGCAACTATGGACAGTAAAGCGCGAGAAGCAACCGTTAAAAATGCGTTTGAAATAAAGCGTCAGAACTTTATTAAAGACGAGAATATCTTGCTGGTTGACGATGTTTTCACTTCCGGCGCAACCGTTTCCAACTGCGCCAAAGTCTTAAAGGAAAAAGGCGCGGGAAAGGTTTATGTTTTAACCATTGCCCGAGCCGCGTAAGTGAAGGATGAAGGATGAATAAGATAAATTGTTTTTATTTCATCATTTATCCTTCCGCCTTCATCCCTTCTTACGGTGCGTCGTAACTCGGCGCGGGTAAATCACTGGTTGCGCCGAATTGTGTCGATTGAAATCCGTTGTTTGAGCTTTTCAGCAGATACCAATTTCCTTCAGACGGGCGGAAAACGGCAATATCACTGCGCCCGTCGCCGTCGTAATCGCCAACTGTCGGAATGTCGCCGTTTGTGCCGAACTGCGTCGCCTGAAAGCCTCTGTTTGAACTGCGTAAGATATACCAGACATTATTTGACGAACGAAAAACGGTCTGGTCGGTTCTACCGTCGCCGTCAAAATCGCCTTGCGCCGGAATGTCGCCGTTTGCACCGAATTGAACGGCGAAAAACGCATTATCGGTGCTGTTTAAGCGATACCAAACGCCGTCGCTCGGTCGCCAGACGGCAATGTCATATTTCCCGTCGCCGTCATAATCTCCTGCCACTGGTTTGTCGCCGCTTGAGCCAAACTGAACGGCAGAAAATGCGTTATTACTGCTGTTCAGGTGATACCAAACGCCGTTTGTCGGACGAAAGACGACAAAATCAGCCTTTGCGTCGCCGTCGTAATCGCCTTGCGCCGGAATGTCGCCGTTTGCGCCGAATTGAACGGTGGAAAACGTATTATTGCTGCTGTTCAGGCGATACCAAACACCGTTTGACGGACGGAAAACACTGATGTCCGTTGTGTTGTCGCCGTCAAAATCTTCAGGTGTCGGAATATCGCCGTTTGTGCCGAATTGCCGCGAGCGAACCGAGTTAACAGAACTGTTCAAAATATACCAAACGCTATTAGACGGACGAAAAACGGCAAAATCCGTTTTGAAATCACCGTCAAAATCGGCGGAAGCCTGTGCGCGGACAATTTTATCAATCGTTCCGCCAATTCCGACTACATAAATTTCGCCGTCTTCGTCTTCGCCGAAAGAAGAAATGTTGCGCGTCGTGTCTTGAAGCAGAAGTGGTTGACCACCCGTCGACATCCAAATTTCACCCGTGCAATAATCGCCGTAGACATATGTGCCGGTAGGCAGATTTCCCTGCGTTCCGCGATAAACGTAACCGCCCGTTACCGAACAGCGTCCGTTTGAATGGTCATACTGAAAAACCGGCGCGACGTAATTCGCCGGATTGCAAAGTGCCGGGTCGAGATTCGTGCATTGCGTTCCTTCATAAACGCGCCAGCCGTAATTTCCGCCTTTTGTAATTATATCGACTTCTTCAATCACGCCTTGTCCGACATCGCCAGCCCAAAGCTGACGAGTTCCGCCGCGGTCAAACGACCAGCGAAACGGATTTCTCAAGCCGACGGCGTAAATTTCGTCCGCGCCGTCTCTGCCGACAAACGGATTATCAGGCGGAATCGTGTAAGCTGGATTGATTGAAACCTCGGCGACATTCGGCGTGATGCGAAGAAATTTCCCTAAAAGCTCGTTGATGTTTTGCGCTCGATTTCCCGGGTCGTTTCCCGAACCACCGTCGCCCATACCGATATACAGATTGCCATCAGGTCCGAATTCAATCATTCCGCCGTTGTGATTAGCAAACGGCTGCGCGATTGTTAAAACTATTCGCTCGGAGTTCGGGTCGCCGATGGTGTTGTTGTTCGTTGCCTTATAGCGGGCAATGACGGTCGCGCCGTCGCCGAATCTGGTATAATTAACGAAAAAATAACCGTTTGAAGCAAACTGTGGGTGAAACGCCAAACCGAGAAGTCCGCGCTCGCCGCCGGAAACGATTTTTGAAGATATATTTATAAAATCGGTCGGCACGGTCGAGCCAGGCTGAATGACTTTGATAATTCCGCCTTGCTGCACAACAAAAAGACGTTTCGTTCCGTCCTTGGCATTGGTCAAAAGAAGTGGCGAGTTAAAGCCGGATAAAAACGGCTGCAGACGATTAGCGTAAAACGAAATCGCCGCCGCCGATGAATTAAAAAACAAGACAAATATTCCCAAAATTATAAAAAATTTTAACCCGCGCATTTATAAATTTCC
>DATLXD010000004.1:0-11098 GCA_035575965.1 Pyrinomonadaceae bacterium
GTCGAGCTTTCGCGCTCGGCGAAGAAAATCTCGACGCGAGTTTGCCCCGAATGCCACGCGCAAGACCACGACGCGGACGCTCGATTCTGCAAATACTGCGCGAGCCGATTATGATTACTCGATAACCGGCAATTTTTTTTCGTTTCGGGACGGCAACTCGACAGCGAGATAATCGGAAAGCGTCCATAATGTAGATTGATAGGTAAACTGCCAGATTGACAGCATTTCAATTTCTTTCCGCGCCGTGCAGTTTTCTTTCGCATCGTAAATTATTTCCGCCGAAAGTATTTCATCCGCATAATTTGCGGAAGATTTCTGAAAAGATAATAAATGTCTTGAATCAGGCGGCAATACTTGAATATAATCGGCTATCACGACAAGCGTGTGTCGCGCCGCCGCGAAAGCGCGTTTCCCTTGACATTCGACTGCCGCGTCGGAAGTAACGATAACGGCTGCCGAAGCGTCCAGTACAATGTTTAATGATGCCAGCCACGTCCGGTTTTTTGTCAGCGAACGATTGTAAATCAAAGACGGGCAGGAGATTAAATCGTCTCTCAACCTGTCCGCCCACAATTCCCAACTTCCCAAAATCGTTATTATTTCTTTTGTGTTATACGACTCTTTGAGTTTGTCGGAAAAATCAAATGGGGAGTAAGTTTTTTTAAGTTCATTTTCAAGCCCGTAAAGACGAGGCTGAAGCCGTTTGGCTTTTCGCCATAAAGTTAAAAGATAAAAGCAGACAAACCCGTAGAAGAGGAATCCCAGATAAAATTGAAGGTTGGCGATCAGGAAAACGAGCATTTCATCGGAATTTAGATTATACGGGGCAAATCGCGCCGAGATTGTGAAACTTAACCATATAGCCGAAAAAAAATCTTCGGAAAATTGGTCGGCAAATCCTTCGCCCTTAAGTTTCAAATTAACCGCCAGATACAAAAAAGCGAACCCGAATACAATCGACATTTTCCAAAAGAGAAACTGTAACGCCGGAAACAAAACACCGGCTGCGGGCGCGAAAATTCGCAGGCGTTTGCGAGACTTAATTATATGAAAGGCTCTGGATATGAGCAGACAACTCAAGGAATAAAAATAAATGGTTTTCTGTTCATTTTTTTGCGGAACAGTCGCCGCTAACCGGACAGTGACGAAAATATCCCGCGCTGCCTGAGTAATCAAACTCCAGCCGACGACAATTAGTAAAATGACGATAATATCAAGAAGTTCAAGCATCGGTATTGTCTTAAATTTACAGGGCTGAAAATAAATAATCACGCATCCGGCATTTTTTAAGCTTTACAAAAGTGTCGGTTATCCAATTCTCTGCCGCCGATTTTCCGCCTAATTCCATTTCACAGTCTTCTCAAATGTATATTGGACGGGCAATGCCTTTAGGAAGAAAGCGCGAGAAATAATCATCGGGTTGTTGTTCCGTACTACATTTAATGCATTTTATTTTCATAATTCTAAGTTCTTGAAAGATGGTTTAGGGGTTAAAACCTCCCGTCAGTTCGTCGGGCTGCAACAACTTGATTGCCCGTTCAATGCTTTCCGGCTTGCCGAATAAAATTAAAATGTCCGCTTCCTGAAGTTTATAATTCGCGCCGGGACCGATTTTCGTATCGTTGCCGCGCACGACGGCAATCAGCGTCGCCCCGGTTTTCCCGCGCAAATCCAGCTCGCCGAGAGTTTTTCCGATAACCGGAGAATCAGGACTCAATTTAATATTTTCCGTCGTCGCCGCTTGCAGGGCAGCATTGAGATTTGACATTTCAATCCGCTGAAACGAAGGCGAGCGAAGCATCTCATATCCCTGCCTGCGAACTCTCTCGATCTGGTTTTCGATAATATGACGGTCAACACCGTAGCGCAGCAGAACCCGCGAAAATATCTCAATGCTCGTTTCAAATTCTTCGGGTATAACTTCGTCCGCGCCGTATTTAAGCAATTCGGTAATCTCCGAAGTGTAGCGCGTGCGAACGACGATATAAATTTTTTCGTTTAACAAACGGGCTTGTTGAACGGTGCGTCTGGCTGCCTGCGGGTCACTCATTGCCAGCACGAGCGCGTTGGCGTTTTCGATTGCCGCGTGATGAAGAACTTCGCGGCGCGTCGCATCGCCGAAGTTGATTTTTTCGCCTTTTTCCTTCGCCGCGCGAACCGTTTCGGCATTCAAATCCAGAATCGTGTAAGAGACGGTGACGGCACGCAAAACTCTCGCAAGATTGCGCCCGTTTAAGCCGTAACCGACGATGATTACGTGATTATTTAATCCGCCCGTCGAAGTTATATGCAGTTCTTCTTCGGCTTCCGGTGCATCTGCCGTAGATTTTTTATCGGGCACGATCGATTGAACAAAGTAACCGAAACGCGGCGCGACGGCGATCATAAACGGGGTCGCGATCATCGAGATAATCGAGGCGGCGAGAAAACTCTGGTAATCCGAATCAGGAAGCAAATCCGCCGAGCGTCCGGCTTTTGCCAGCACGAAAGAAAATTCACCGATTTGCGCTAGTCCAAGCGCGGTCATTGCCGCTATTCGCTGCGGGAAGCCTAATAATTGAATCGTCGTCCAGACAATTAAAGTCTTGCCGCCGACGAGCAACAAAACCCACAGGAAAACGGTGAATAAATTTTCAACCAGCGCGCTGAGCGACAGAAGCATCCCGATAGAAACAAAAAATATGCTGTTGAAAACATCGCGGAAAGGAAGAATGTCCGCTGTTACCTGATGACTGTAATCCGAATCGGCTAAAACCATTCCGGCGATAAACGCTCCCAGCGCGAGCGACAAGCCGAATTGCGCCGTCACGAAAGAGATTCCCAGACAAACTAGAACGACCAGCAGCAATAAAACTTCCGGGCTTTTCAAACGGACGATTTTTTTGAGCAGAAGCGGAACAAGCAGCCACGCCGCAGCCACGATCACAATCAAACCGAGCAGAGAGCCGCCAAGTTTGGCGGCAATTGCGCCGAATGAAGCCGCGTCTTTTCCGCCTAGAACCGGAACCAGCAGCATCATCAAAACGATACTGATGTCCTGAAAAATCAGAATTCCGACTGCGGCGCGTCCGTGCGGCGCGTCAACTTCGTTGCGCTCGACATAGCTTTTCAGAACAATCGCCGTGCTGGAAAGCGCGACCAGGAATCCGAAAAAGATGGCTTGATTCAATTCTCTCCCGAAAAGAATCGCGGCGACGGCAGTCGCAGTAATCGTCAGTCCGACTTGCAAACCGCCGCCGACCAGAACGAGCCGCTTCATCTCGCGCAGGCGATTCAGCGAAAACTCCAGCCCGATGGTGAAAAGCAGCAGCATCACGCCGATTTCGGCAAGGATTTCAATTGCTTCGAGTTCTTTGATTAATCCCAATCCGTAAGGTCCGATGACAATTCCCGTGAGCATCAAACCGACCAGCAGCGGCAGTTTCAAACGCAGGCAGGCAAAGGCGACCGGCACGGAAACCAGTAAAATAATCAATAAATCCGCAAACAGCGGCGGCGTGTGCATTTTCTAATCTTCCTCCTCTACTGCTCGATATACTTCTCACCCAATTTCCAGAGATGGAAATTTGTGAAAAGCGAACGCAAAGCGTTAACCGTTCATTGACGGGATCGAATGATTTGCTTTGTTTGAACAAGAGTTAAACTGTCGGAGGACCACGGTCTGATGGCGAGCTTAAGAAAACAGATGTGTGCGAAAGGTTTGCTTCTCGACGGTCATGCGCCGATTGCAAACAAAAATTTGCGCGAAAATTCGACCAGTTGAAGGTCGAATTTTCCTCGGGAAGATAATGATTAGTTTGTTTTTGAAGTTTGGATTTGAATAAAGTTGAATGACTGCCGGAATTATGAATCGAATAAGCGTAGGACTTCAGATTCTTTTTAAGGACGGAAGCGGCATTCTTTGAAGTAACGCTTTCCGAAATCGGAAACGGAAATAACTGAACTCCTTCGCCTCCTGAAAAAAACAACCCTATCATCACGCCGAATATTAAAATCCAGCGAGTGCGGTTTTGCCGACCAATAGAGGGGAATTTTTTCATTGGAATAAAACCGTCAGGCAATTTAAGCATACATCACGATTCGAGCGCGGACAAAACAACTTTAAAAGTTCTTCTTTGTGCGATAAGCAAAACATTCACCGATTCGGTAACATAACCGATATGAGTTTTCTAAACTGGATGGCATTAACCGGCGCGCTTTTGCTTCTTATGGCACTCTCCTCCGCCTATCTGCGTCGTTTCCCGATTACCACTTCGACGATATATCTCGCGCTCGGTTTACTTGTCAGCCCGCTCGGACTCGATTTGATATCGGTCAATTTCGTCGAATGGCGAGTCGCGTTCGAGCATTTTACCGAAATCGCCGTTATCGTGTCGTTGTTTATCGGCGGTCTGAAACTACGCTTGCCCCTGCATAATCCGGCGTGGTTCGCCGCCTACCGGCTCGCCGCGCCCGTGATGGTCGCGTGCATCGGGGGCGTCGCAGCGTTCGCTCATTTGGTTTTCGGATTCGATTGGGCGGCGTCGTTTCTCTTAGGCGCTCTGCTTGCCCCGACCGACCCGGTTTTGGCAAGTACCGTTTCTGTTAACGATGCGGGCGACCATGACCGGATGCGTTACGGGCTTTCAGGCGAAGCCGGTTTTAACGATGGAGCAGCGTTTCCATTCGTCATCTTCGCTTTACTCTGGGCGGAACACGGCGAGCTTGGCGGTTGGGTCGGCGGTTGGGCGCTGCACCGTCTCGTCTGGGCGGTTCCCGCTGGACTCCTGCTCGGGTATTTTTTAGGAAAAGGCATCGGACGGGTGGCAATCTGGCTTCGGAGCCGTCATCAGGAAACCGACGCTCCGAATGATTTTTTGGCTCTGGCATTAATTGCGCTCGCTTACGTCGGCGCGGAAACCGTCGGCGCGTGGGGATTTCTGGCGGCATTTGCCGCCGGCATCGGTTTCCGTCGAGCGGAAATAAAAACCGTCGAAGACAATCCCGCGACCGAACATGATGAAACGGAAGAAGCCGAAGAAGGGCATCTGACGGCGCATCTGCCAGCCGAAGAATTCGTCGGCAAAAAAATAGAAAAAGAAGAATTAAAAGAGCCGTCAAAAGCTGCCGGAATGGTTGTCGCGGAAATTATATCTTTCGGTGATACTGTCGAGCGTTTGCTTGAAATGATGCTGGTCGTGCTGGTCGGCATTTGTCTGGCGATTTACTGGGATTGGCGCGCCGTTTCGCTCGCGCTCGCGTTGTTTTTCGTTATTCGCCCCGCTGCCTCGCTGCTGTTTTTGATAAAAACACCGACCGGCAAAGTTCAGCGTCTGATGATGGGTTGGTTCGGTATTCGCGGCATCGGCACCCTTTATTATTTGAGTTATGCGCTCAATCACGGCTTAAACGAGAAGATCGCCGATACGGTCGGTATCACGCTCTCGGTCGTAGCGCTGAGCATTTTGATTCACGGCATATCAAGCCAGCCGATCCTAGATTTCTACGAACGTTTGATTTCCGTTCAAAAAGATCAAAACTAAAAACCGACCTTCGGAATCAGCTTGTGGCGAACAATTGAAAATCAAGCGTCGAACGGCTTCAAATTTACCCGAAATAAGACAATCAAAAGATTATTAAATAGCTTATGATAAAGTGCGTTACCGAAAGCTATTTACAAAAGAGAAGTGCTGAGTTAGATTTTTATCTGTTTTTGAATTTTTAGAAGCTGATTTTTATTTTGTCCTTTATGAAAAATTCCGTTGCATTAGTAAAACCAAAATTAACCTTCGCGGAAATGAAAATCATCAACATGGTTATCGATGGATTGCCGAGCGAAAATTCGCGCCGCGCTTACCAAAGAGCTTTGGAAGAATTTTTTGTTTGGCATGGAGAACAAAATCGGCCCGAACTGAATAAGGCACTAATACAAAGATATGTGAAATCTCTTCGCGAACAAAAACTATCGTCAGCTAGCATTAACCAAAAACTTTCCGCTATTAGAAAACTCGCCACCGAAGCAGAAGATAATAATTTGATTGATTCACGACTGGCTAATGGAATTCGAGCAGTTAAAGGCATTCCTTTTCGCGGAAGACGAACGGGAAATTGGTTAACGAAAGAAGAAGCGCAGAGATGGCTGAATGCACCAGATATTAAAACACTGAAAGGTGTGCGTGACCGTGCGCTTCTTGCAATTTTAATTGGCTGCGGATTACGGCGCGCAGAAGCTTCAATTCTTTCTTTTCATCATATTGAGCAGCGCGAAGGACGTTGGGCAATCGTTGATATTGTCGGAAAGCGCGACAAGATGCGAACCGTCCCGATGCCTTCGTGGGCGAAGGCTTGCGTTGACACCTGGAAAAAGGTTGCACACTTGGAAGACGGGTTTGTCTTTAGACGAGTTAATAAGGGAGACAATTTAATGGGTGAGAGTATCACACCACAAGCCATCAGAGATATTGTCAACAGCTATTCCCGGAAATTAGAAAATGATGGAATCGCGCCGCACGATTTAAGACGTACATTTGCCAAACTGGCACACAAAGGCGGCTCGCCAATTGATCAGATACAACTTTCACTTGGACACGATTCGATTCAAACAACTGAGAAATACTTAGGAGTAGAACAGGATTTAACCGACGCGCCGTGCGACCATTTAGGTTTGCGCATTTATAGTTAAAATGTATGGTGCTTCTTTAATACCTTGTGATCGGGAATCGCCCGAATTTTCCTAGTTTTTTTAGATGATGCCGCCGGCGTAACTTTTAGTCTTTATCAATTGCAGGAAGAACCGAGACGCAACGGACACAGCTATAACAAACAGGAAATTAAAGACGCGCTGTTGATTTGCGCCCGGACCAACATCACGCAACAAATTGCTTGATGACAAACCTATTTTAATTCCTAATCCGACCTTTGACGGTGAAGTAACACGAGCAAATAAACGAGTCGCGGAAATTAAAAATGTCGAAATATGAAACGAGTAAGCAATCAATTTTGAAATAACAAAATAGGTAGGTTTGACTAGCACTTATGTTATAAATAGGTAGGTCTGACTCACATCTTTACTAAAATCAAGACGAAAACGGTAGATTCGACACGCGCTTTAATTTCTCCAAACCGTTGATATTATTCTTTTTACAAAAAATCTTTTTCCTTAATCTTTTATTCTTATTTTAATCTTAAAATTTAATCTAAAAGTAACTCCCAAACAGAAAAGGAAAACAAAAAAAGTTTTTAGCTACTGCCCGCAAAGGCAGACACTCGATTCGTGATTACTGTCTGATGCTTGTCGCCTACCGGCACGAATGAGAGTTTCGGAACTCGTTGACGTTAGCCTCAAAGATGTTGGTTTGGAAACAGCGCGAATTTTTGTGCACCGCGTCAAAGGCAGCCTTTCTACTCAACCAGCCGATTGAAGGCGATGAGCTTCGTGCAGTCCGGGCATAGCTTCGAGAAAGAGAAGAATATCCGAATGCGAACTCAAATTATTTATTTTTAAGCGAGCGCGGACCGCTGACTCGTCAGGCAATAAATTATCTCGCTGAAGAAATCAGTAAGCGGGCAAAGCTGAATTTTAAAGCCACCCCACATATGCTTCGGCAATCGACCGGCTACTAACTGGCAAATAAAGGATATGACACTCGGCTTATTCAGGATTATCTTGGGCATAAAAACATCACACATACAGTTTGCTATACCTGCACAGCGGCAAGTCGATTTGAAAATCTTTGGCGGTAAATTTTATAAGAAAAGTGTGTACTCTTATGTGAAGTTATAATCTTATCTTAGGTAACATACTCTCACTTTTTGTTTTCATTTTTCATTTTTACTTCATAGTAACCGTCAGAAAATATTATTTTTATTAGTCTTCGAGTTTTATTAACCTGGGCTAAGTCGGACCAAAAAATGATAAAAATTACATCCCTTAAAAACAGTAATTAAAATTAACCCAAAGAAAAATTTTTGCGTAAGTAAATTAATGCTTGCCCAATTTAATTTATTACTGTATTTTATTTCGCAGAATGAGTAAAAAAATAACAACAATTGAATTTGCTGAAAAAGTAGATTTAACTGCTCCGCGTATACGTCAACTAATAATGAGGGGGTTTATTAAGGCTGAGAAATTCGGGCGCGATTATATGATTAATACTAAATACATAGACATTATCAAAAACCGTCCAGAGCGCAGAGGGCGCAAATCAAACAAAAAAGCGGCATAAATATGAAAATCATAGCTATCGCAAATCAAAAGGGCGGAGTCGGTAAAACTACAGTTTGCCGTGAACTGTCAGCTTGTTGTGCGCTACGCGGCTATCAAACTTTAGTAATAGATTGTGACCCGCAGGGAAACTTAACGCAAAGCTGGGTTGATGAAGAAATTTATGAGGCTACATTGTCGCACGTTCTAATTGAGCCAGAAGGCGCTGGTGTAAAAAAGAGTGAGCCAATGCCACTTTCTGATACCATTATTGAAACACCCGTTAATAATCTTGATTTAGTTCCGGCTGATATACGTCTTGCCAGATTTGAAATGCAGCCGGATTATTTAACACACAGGCTTAAAAATCAACTTGCAGATTTCGGCTCCAATTATGACTTGGTGTTTTTGGATTGCCCCCCACAACTCGGGAAACTATTAACCGCCGCACTCTACGCTGCCGATTATGTTTTAGTTCCCTGCGCTGCTGATGCTATGGGACTTCAAGGCTTAGCCGATTTAGCTTTTACAGTTCAACAAGTAAAAAAGAACGTAAATGCAAATCTGCAAATGCTAGGTGCGGTAATGAATCTTTATAAGCCAAATCGCAATTTGTCTGCTGAAGCTCGCGCAGCGGTTGAAGAAGCAGTTGAGCTTGTTGGCTATGTTTTTGAAACTAATCTGCACGATTATTCAAAAGTTGCTGAAGCTCCATCTCAGCGTTTACCTGTCGTAATATATGCCACTAATCACAATGCTACTGAACAGTTTAATGATTTAACCAATGAAGTTTTAGCCAGATTGAAATTAAACTTAAATAAATTAAGCGTTGTCAAACAAGGATGAACAATAAAACTAAACCAGACACTGATTCCCTGCTTCGCATTCCCAAACTGAAAAATAAACTCGGTTTGAAAATTAATAAGATCGCGATGCCACATGATGATTTAATCAGTGTTGAAGTTCCGAAACTTGAAATTGTCCCTACCCCTACTACCACTAACCACCCCCTACCACCTCGTACCACCAAACAAGAAACTCCTATTTCACCAACAAGGGATTTTACCAAATTTGCTAACTCTATTGTACGTGATGCCATCCCTGATGGATTATTCAAAGGTACAAGCAAAAACACCTATGATGCTCTTTACCAGCGAACGCGGGGAGCTATCATTCCTGTACGAACTATAAAAGTTGTGCAAAGCGATGTGCTTTCGTGGGCAAATGTTAGTCACAATACTTTACGAGCGCATATGAAGCATTTGCAATCGGTAGGACTAATTAAAATTCATTACAAATTAGGTGATAATAAAGGGCAAGAATACGAGGTCATTCTTCCGGAAGAGATTGGGGTTGAAGACGACCTCTCCTACCACCCCCTACCACCCCCTACCACTACTCATAATTTGGGTAGTCCCTCCAACCAGAATCTATTGGTAGGTGGAGGGGGGTTAATGTCCGTAAATATTGGACAAGATACATCTCCTAAGACTTCTTTAAAGACAATTGAGAGAAATGATGATGAGGCTTTCGCCGATATGCAAAAAGTTCTCAGTGAAATTTCTGAAAAGATTTCTGGCAAAAGTCCTGCTAAAAACCAGAAAGGTAATTGGAAGAAATTAGCCGAACTTCTGGCTATGGAACTTGAAATAGCCGCTGCACGAACAAAATCAGTATCAAATGTTCCCGCATTTCTGACCGAGCATCTTCGCCGTCGCTTATTAGGGAAAACTCCTATACCAAAAACATCTACCGAGAAAGCTGGAACAAGCAAAGCTCTTAAAGTAGGGAAGTCGAGTGGAGAAGCGACAGAGAGTGTTGAAGAGTATCAAGCCGAGCCATTATCAAAAGAGGGAAGGGAAACCGTGCTGAAAACAATAAGAGAATATCTAGATAAGGGACAGAATGAATTTATAATGAGCTTTCAGAATACTTACATCAAAGAAGATTGGGATTGGTTAATGAAAGAATTGGAGAAACAATAGTGTCTAACATTTTTACTGCCGTGCTTGGCGTCGGTGTAGTTTGCGCGTTACTTAGCACAATTACCAGAATGCTTCTAGCACCGCCGAAAGTATGGGATGATGATGATTTCGTATTTGAAGAAATAGAGGCATCTGTAAATTATAACGAATTGAGGAAACATAACTCTCACATCTGGATAGATTAGACTTTGATATGAAAATTCAAAAAGGTGAATGGTATTTTAGCGTTCAATGCAAAGCTTGTGACGCAACAATTTATTTTTCACAAGACCCGTCGAAAGGAATCATTGAAATTGCAGCTCACGAGGACACACTTATAAAGCTTACTTGTCCGGCGTGTAATCAAGCTAAAGATTATGACCGAAGCGAATTGGTCTCGCGAGAGGTAAAGTATTCCTGAGTCCGATAACATCCATTCTGTAATCAGCCCAACTTTTCCACATAAAATTTGTCTTTACGTCTAAACGATTCAGAGTTATCATTGGGGCACAAAAACTTACATTTTTAATCAAAAGGAGACTTCTGTGAAACACTTACTTTTACTAATCGCAGTAGTCAAAGATTCCAGACTGCACCGAGCACATAAACGGATGTTTGATGCGTTCAATGACCCAATCACTTAATGTAATGTTAATAATGGAGCGAAAGCGAGGGAAAGGAGTTACAGACAACGAAATTGATTTAAGTTTTATTTGTTAGGAGAACCATGTTAAGACTAATTCGGCAAGGGTGGTTTCTTCCCAGATTCAAAGTCTTTGAAAACGACGTTGAGCTGCCTAACATGGCATTCAAATTTGGTAGTAAAACAATGAATTTTGAAATTCAAGGTGTTGATTACAAGTTTGAAGCACGTGAAACCTTTTTTTCAGGAGGCAGCTATGTTATTGAGTCTAATAATTCTATTTTAACGGTTGCAGAGAGACCGGGAATG
>DATLXD010000005.1:0-3106 GCA_035575965.1 Pyrinomonadaceae bacterium
CACCTTTCACTTATTGAAATCGCATTGGTCAGCGAGCGGAAAATATCGCGTCCGTCGTTTGACCCCAAAAGTTCTTCGCATGCGCGTTCCGGGTGCGGCATCATTCCCAAAACATTTCCCTTTTCATTACAAATTCCCGCAATGTTCGAGCGCGAGCCATTTGGATTAGCTTCTTGGGTTGTTTCGCCCGTTTCGTCGCAATAACGGAAAATTATTTGATTATTTCCTTCGAGTTCCGCCAAAGTTTGGTCGTCGCAAACGTAATTGCCTTCGGCATGGGCAATCGGGATTGATAAAACTTCGCCCTTTTCGAGTTCGCTCGTGTAAGGCGAATTTGCGTTTTCAACTTTGATATTAATGTGCCTGCAAACGAAATGCAGCCCGCTGTTGCGTATCAACGCGCCCGGCAAAAGACCGGCTTCGCAAAGAATCTGAAAACCGTTGCACACACCGAAAACAAACTTTCCGCTTGCCGCAAATTCTCTGATCGCTTTCATTACGGGCGAAAATTTTGCAAGCGCGCCGGCACGCAGATAATCACCGTAGGAAAACCCGCCCGGAATCAAAATCGCGTCGTAGCCGTCAAGATTCGTTTCCTTATGCCAGACGAAATCGACGGGTTGCCCGACGTGCTTGGAAACAACGTGATAAGCATCGTGGTCGCAGTTTGAGCCGGGAAAAACTATTACTCCAAATTTCATAAAACAGAAGTAAGAAGTAAGCAGCAAAAAATAAGTAGAAATCCGCTTATGCTTACTACTTGCTTCTTGCTGCTTATTTCTCAGGAAACAATTTCAACTCTAAAGTTTTCAATCACCGGATTAGCCAAAACATTTTGCGCAATGCGCTCGGCAGTTTCTTTCGCATCCGTTTCCGATAAAGCCGAATCGAGCGCAATTTCAAAGTATTTGCCTTGTCTGACATCTTCGATTTGCTCAAAACCGAGCAGTTCGACCGAATGATGAATCGCCTTGCCTTGCGGGTCAAGCACACTCGGTTTTAATGTTACATAAATTTTTGCCTTCATTATACTCCTCCGAAAATTATTGATAAAATTCTGACGCAAAATCTTGTTTTTAGCAATGCCTTTGTGATAAATTCACTTCCGACTTAAGTTTTAATTTCAAACTAAATGAATTCTTTGTAACCCAAAAAGGAGATTCTAAAAATGCAAAATATGTCTGGCGGTAAAACCGCGCTCGGTCTTGACGCCAATGTCGGCGCACTGATTTGCTACTTGGGAAACTTAATCTGTGCGCTAGGTTTAATTTACAGCATCATCGTGCTGGTAACCGACAAAACAAATAAATTAACCCGCTTCCACGCTTTTCAGTCAATTCTTTTGTCAGCATCGGGCGTAGTTATCGCTATGGTTTTCGGTATGATTTTCGGTGTTGCGACAGCCGCCCGTTCGGGTATTTTATCCGGTTTGGGCGGTTTACTGTATCTTGTTTTTGCGCTTGCAATGTTGGCGGCAGTAATCTTCTGCTGCATCAAAGCCTATCAAGGACAAATCTTCAAACTTCCCGTTATCGGCGATTTGGCTGATAAATGGTCGGACTAAATAGTTTTTATTTCAAAAGGAAAAAGGCAAATTTCGGTTTGCCTTTTTATTCATTAAAAACTCTCGCAAAAACTTTGTCTACATTCCGCAAATAATGTTTCACGTCAAAAACTCGTTCGATTTCTTTGGCGGAAAGTTTTGAATTTATATCCTCGTCTTCGGTTACTAAATCTAAAAATTCTCCGCCTTCGTCCCAAACTCGCATCGCGTTGCGTTGCGCCCAAACGTATGCGTCTTCGCGCGAAACACCTTTTTGCGTCAAAGCTAAAAGAAGCTGTCCGCTGAAAACCAACCCGCGCGTGGCGTTTAGATTTTCAAGCA
The DNA here is from genome assembly GCA_035575965.1 of Pyrinomonadaceae bacterium. Taxonomy (GTDB): domain Bacteria; phylum Acidobacteriota; class Blastocatellia; order Pyrinomonadales; family Pyrinomonadaceae. The sequence goes on from DATLXD010000005.1 coordinate 1,886, forward strand.
TTCTTTCGGGATAAACAATCAAACTGTCGAGCAAGGATGCCGTTTTTGCCAGAATATAATCCAAAGCCGACGAAGAATCGGGTAAAACAATTCTTTCAGCCGACGAATGCGAAATATCACGCTCGTGCCACAACGCGACGTTTTCCAAACCGACAATCGAATTGGCGCGAACCGTGCGCGCCATTCCGCAGATTCTTTCCGACAAAATCGGGTTGCGCTTGTGCGGCATCGCGGACGAGCCTTTCTGCCCGACTTTGAATTTTTCCTGCGCTTCTCTGACTTCCGTGCGCTGCCAATGCCGAACTTGCAGCGCGAATTTTTCGAGCGAAGAAGCAACTATCGCCAGCGTCGAGAGATATTCGGCATACCTGTCGCGCTGTATAACCTGCGTCGAAATCGCGGCGAACTTTAAACCGAGCTTTTCGCAAACTCTCTCTTCGACTTCCGGGTCGAGATGCGCAAACGCGCCGACCGCACCGGAAATTTTCCCGACTGAAACGATTTCCTTTGCCTTTTCCAAACGCGCTTTATTTCTCTGCGTTTCGGCAAACCACAGCGCGAAAGTCATACCGAAACTTGTTGGCTCGGCGTGTATGCCGTGCGTTCTGCCGATTTGCGGCGTGTCTTTAAATTCAAAAGCGCGACGTTTTAAGACTTCCAACAAAGCATCTATTTTCTTTAATAAAATTTCGCAAGACTCCTTCAAAAGCAAAGCATTCGCCGTGTCAACTACATCGCTCGAAGTCAAACCGTAATGCACAAAACGCGCTGCGTCGCCAATGTTCTCAGCCAAATTCGTCGTAAAAGCGATAACGTCGTGGTCAGTAGTCTTTTCAATTTCACTGATTCTCTCAACCGTAAAAGCCGCTCTTTGCTTTATTGCGTCAACCGCAGTTTTAGGAATTGTCCCCATCTCCGCGTGAACTTCGCAGACGGCGATTTCCACGTTGAGCCATTTCTGAAATTTATTTTCCTGCGACCAAATCGCGCCCATTTCAGGCAAGGTGTAACGTTGAATCATAAATTATTTATTTTGAAACAAATCACAAAGACGCGCTAAAAGTCTAAAAGAATGCTTGGGAAATTTGTTTTTACGCACGGGGACTTATCGACAACATATCACTGTCAACATCCTTTTGCGGTTTATCTTCGAGCAAATTTTCGGTTTTATCGCCCAAAATATCCTGAATGTAAATCGTCTGCACCAAAACCATCACGACC
>DATLXD010000006.1:0-10377 GCA_035575965.1 Pyrinomonadaceae bacterium
TAGCTATATCGAAGGCTATTACAATCGAATCAGACTGCATTCGGGCTTAGGTTACCAAAGCCCGCTGGAGTTTGAGAAACAGTTGGAAATTAAAATGAGGAGCAAAGAGAGTTTTGTGTGCTGAAAAACTTGACCATCTCAGTTCAGTAATCTCTTGCGGGAAGCGAACACTTTTTGCCGGACTATCTTCGGTTGCCGATGTTTGAATTTCTACCTCTCCGGTTTCGGGAAATTCTTCAAAGATTACTTCGCGTTCATCAGACTTTTTCTTCTTATCGCCCTTTACCAAATTAGTTTTCATAATCTTTAACTCCTGTAATTATTTGAAATGATTTCTAAATTCTCTTATTTCTTCTCTGATTTCTCGAAGGTGTTTCCACGCTGCACGCTGGAGTGTGCGTTGTTCTTTTTCCTTTTCACGCCGTCCCAAACAGGCAATTTTTACCTGTTCAACTTCCGAAGCTTTGAGATAGCGTTTTTTAAGTTTTTGGCCCACTCGCACGAAATGGTAATAATAAGCACCGTGAAGTTCACCGCGGGAGCATTTGCAGTTTGATTTACCGCATTTTTTGAACTCGCGGTGAACGCTTCCGCAGAGAATCTTGGGTAACACTTTTTCTGTTTTGTTTTGCATCTGCTTTTACTCGTCCTTGTTTTGGGAAAAGAATCTTTTCCAGAATGAATCCTTTTACTCGCCGAATAAGGAAAGCCAAATTTCAAGCGTAGTTTCAAATGCCAAAGTGTTCGCTTCGGTTTCCTCAACTTCACCATCAAAAATCATAATTGCTGTTCGTTCTTCAACTTCAAACTCGAATTGCTCACTTAATGCGTCGTTCTCGGACAAAAGAGAATCAAGTTTGATTTTTCGCAGTTCTGCTAAGATTTGCTGCTTGTTCAGCCGAATAAATTCTCGTAAACTGTCCGATAATTTTTGCTTTGGAGAAACAGCTAACAATCCATTTTCGACTCTTATTTCTAAGCCGTTTCGAGTTAATGTGTCAGTCAGCATAATTAAAAATACTCCACTTCGTTTTCTTGAATTTCCTGATTTGAGTTATGCTCACAAGCAATTTTGATGGTTTTCGTGACTGCTTGTAAGTTATTGTGAACAGGGGAATTATCAGAAATGCTCAAATGCTCAACACTATAAGGTGTGTGCATTTGAGCATTTCTGGAATATATTCCTTTGCTTTTCGACAAATCACCATTTTCGACTGCATCGCGTAGCGACCGCGTTAAAGTGCTTTTGGGGATGTCTAGTATTTGATCAAGCTCGCTTCTTTTGAATGTTTTTCCGTCTGCGAACGCCTCTAGCAGAATTTCATAGTTTGTTTGAATCTTTCTTTCAACCTGGATAGAAAAACTCCTTGTCTCTTTGTCATAATTCAGAATTGTGTCGGCAAATTTTTCGCCCTTGATCTTGCCGCACGAAAGAATGACGGAATTATTTTCTTTGTCTTTATCAAGATTGAACACCACTCTACTCAGGTCAGAAAATGCGGATGCTCCGCGCCCGCGATGAGCAGACTCTCTTACCGTTCCTTCTTCGAGCTTGGCTTTACCTATGTGATATGAAGCCAGAAGCGCAGCGTTAGTATATCGTGCAAGGCGTTTCAAGGGCTTCATTACAAACTCTTTGACTTCGCTGTTGTCATTCTCATTTCTGAGAGCGAACGATGCAGAAATAGTGTCAATAAAAATAATGTCCGGCTTAAATAGATTTAGTGAAGAAAGAATACGATTGAAGTGATCTGGCTTGTTGAGCTTTAGGTCTTCATCACCAAAGGAAACATCACAAATTAAAAGCAAGTTTTGCCGGATTAACTCTTTTTCCTCGCTCGGTAGATTACGGATCATTTTTGCAATATCTGATCTGAGAAAGCTGATTGTGTCTTCGCTATCAATGATTGCTACGCGGAAGCGAGTTTCACTGGTAATTAACGGCGGGAAGGGCTTGCCCAAGATTAGACTTATCGCTACGTTACGGATCAGAGTGGATTTGCCGACATTTGTAACGGCATTCAGTAATCCATTTTCTCCCCGTGCCAAACCTCTTATAATTTCTACTCGCTTCGGTATATCAAGTTGCTGCAATTCGCCGAATGTATAGCCGATTTTTTGCAGAGTTGATTTTGGTTTAAGGACGCTTTTTGATTCAGCAAGAAGTTGTGAATTTGTTTTTACGCGAGATTGAAAATCATCGCGCATCTGAAGTTTTTCGAGTTCTGCTGCAATTATATTATCCACAATTTACACCTCGCAATTTCAGTAAAAAGGGTTTCGGGTCGTCCGCGTAACGATAAACTTGCAGTCCATAGATCAAACCATTTCTATCGCGTCTGGGAAGCAAAAGTCCGTTTCTGCAAAGCTTTTCAGCTACATCAAGTCGCCAATAACCCTCAATTTGAAAGAAGCAGCCACAAACGGATAAGTCCCCAAAAGTTTTAGCCAGTTTTTCACTAACTAAAGCATTCAAAATTGGATTTGGAACAGGACATATCTCTAGTTGTAAAATTTCATTCTTGTCTAAAGCGCCGAAATTTTTTGATTGAGTTAAGACTGGTATATAAAAAATTGTTTCTACAAAATCGGTAAGTGAAAGCCCTTTGGCGTTGTACTTCTCATCACGAAGTAAAGCTATGAGCGCACGAAAAATTGCGTGCCGCTTTAATTTTACTGGCTTTGAAATTTCACAACTTGAATTAAAAAATCTCATAATTTTTAGTTTTTCGTGTTTTGCGCGATGTATTTTTCCAGAAGTTCTTGTGTGAAAAGCACACGTCGCCCAATACGAAAATGAGGCATTCGCTTTTTCGCCATTTCACGGTCTAGCGTTACAACTGAAATGCCTAATTTCTGCGCGGCTTCTTTGCGGTCAAAAGTTATTTTTGCTTTTTCCTGATTCATTTTTCTCACCTCTAAAACTAAAAACCACTGCTGTTTTCAGCAATGGTCTCAGCTTATCCAAAATTCTCTTTTAGGTGATTAAAGCAAGAGGGTATAGAAAAAAAATTATTTTGTATTGGTTTGGGTGATTAAATCAGCAAAATGGCGTGAGTTTGCCGTTTTTTCTGAACATTCGATTGGAGGACAAAAATTTACAAGGGGGTGATTAAAAATATCAAATATAAAACTAAAAACATTAGTTTCCGGCGAGGAATTAAGAATACCGTTTGTGTAAGGTTTATCTTCAATGGTCTGTTTCTTTGCAATTTTTTGATACTGTTCAACTGTTGAGCCTCCTTTTTTGAAGAACCATTTAATATAAGCGTTTTGAAAAACCTTCCAGCGCGGTCTTAATGATTTATCATCAATGTCTTCATCATATACAAATGATTTTCCATCCGTCTTTAGAAAATTGATTACGCTTGTAATACTGATAGTTGACTCAATAAAACCAAATTTTTGTAACTCACGCGGAAAATCAGCTAATCGCTTTCCGTTTTGGACAGTTGGTAATTGACTTAAAAACTCTTCTATTGCAATTATTCTTTTATCTAATTCGTGAGTTGAATTTATATACTTTGCCGCTAATCTTTCCCAAGCAAAAAATAAATATGTATTTTTATCTTCTAATTTTAATTCTTTAATTTTAAGAGTGAGAGCATACTCTTTCGGAACTGATTGTCTTCTAGCCCCTTCGAGCAAGGCTTTTCCGATAGCTTCCAAATTATGACGCGCACTTTCTACAAATGGAATATAAACGAACTCGTTAAATGCCTTGTTTTTTTTATCTTTGCCATAAACATCTTCCTGTTTGCTGTATTTCTCCCAAATGAGTAATTTTTGCCAATGTTGAATAGCAAAGACTATTACGGGATGTCCAATAAGCGTTGCATCACTACGGACGGATTCAAAAATATCTATAACTTCAACGCGAGCCTTTTTCCCATCAGTGAATTTAATGTAGGCAAGCGGTCGATTCTGGCTTGCCTTCGAGTTTTTGTCATCAATCTTTATCCGTGCTTCAAACAATCCTCCGGCATCATACAAAATCGTTCCGGCAGGAGTGAGAAAATTCATAAATAAATTTGCTCTTTCATCAAAGGTGAGTTTGCTGGTTTTTTGACGAATAGTTTCTAAATCGTTTGGGGAAAATCCCATAGACGAATCTGGCTTGGAATTTTGTAGGATTGTTTTAAGTTCTTCGCAAATATCTTTAGACATACATTTTTATCCACTTTCAATTTAATTAGTACAAAAAATCAATTACTAATAGTTTTATTGTGTATAAAATCTTAACTACAAAATCTTGATTTGAAGGTGTGAGTAAAGGTGTGAGTAAAACAAAATGGACACTTATGAAGTGCCCGTAAGTTATTGAAAATAATGGAGCCACCTTCGAGATTCAAACTCGAGACCTTTCGATTACGAATCGAATGCTCTATCAACTGAGCTAAGGTGGCTTATTTATTACTTAGTTTTTGTATGAGTTGGTTGATTACCCGTTCGATATTTTCGGCTGACTCATATTTTTCAAAACCTTTTAAGTTTAGTTTCTATGAAAATAACGAATGATTTTTATAGCATCTGGAAAAATACTTTGCAAATATAAAATGAGAGCCGAAACTTGTATTCGATGCTGTTTTACCGTTTAAATCGAATAAGCCTTCTAAATATCAAATTTTAAGAAACCGTATCCGACGCTAAGGTCGGCATAATTTCTTCCAAATCGGGAACGTCGAATTTTGTTTTGGAAATATCCTTCGGAACTCGGTCGTGTTTTTTTCTCGTCAAGCTGAAAACCGGGCGTATTTTCGGGCTGCCCATTACGCCGAGCGTCCAAATTGCCCAGCGCAGCCACGTCGGACCGCCGTAGAGCCAATGAACCGAGAGCGGACGAATGCCGTGTCCATCGCCCGTGTCGAAATGAACGCGGTCAAACCATTTGCGGCGACCTTCGGGAAATTTCGGGTAATGTTTTAGAATCTCGGCAAACGATTGAAGTTGGCGCGAGTGAAGCGGCTGCCGGTATTCCGGCATCAAGACGACTTCGCTGCGCTTATCGACGCGAATTTCTTCCACAAATTCAGCAAAAGTTTTCGCGTTGGTTAAATTTAATACCGTGTTAGGTTTGCAGCCGTGCCGGTCGCCGCCCGTGACAATCGGGAAACCCAATGCTTCCGCCATTTCGAGGACGGCTTTGTTTTCCGACCATTTGCGAAAGCCGTTAATCTCCAGCGCGTGAATCCAGCGTCCGTGTTCTTTTAGAAAATTTTTGAGCAAAGCCGCGTGCTTTTCCTTACCGACTATTTCAATGTCCCAAAGCGGATGATTGAGGACAACCAAAATTTCGGGAATAGCATTGAGCATCGAAAACAATTCGTTGAGATTTTCAGTGTTGTGCCTTTCTTCGTTAAAAGTGTAGTCGAGCAGCGTTTTGGTCAACTCGACGGCACGGTCTTTCGGTAGATTATGCACGCCGACGTGAAAAAATCCGTATGAAAAGGGAACTGTCCATTCGAGCGAAATCGGAGCATTCTCATTAGCGACGGTTTCGCCAATTTGCAAATTCGCATCGATGCTGTCGTGGTCTGTGATAGACGCGACGGCTTCGAGTCCCGCCCGGTTAATTTGCTCTTTTTCGAGGTTATAAACTTCCGGCGCGGTCAGCGGAGGCGACCAGTAGCCGGTCGAAAAATCAGGGAGTTTGCCTTCGCGCTCCAGATATTTTTTTCGCTCTTTATTCCAAAAATACGAAATTATCGGAAGTTGGTCGGCGTAATGCGGAATGAATTCCAGCAATTCCTTGGAATGTTCGGTATGACAGTGGAGAGAAACACCAGTCTTAGCTTCTCCGCTCAAGTTTTTCGGCTTGTGCAGGATATGTAAGCGCGTCTGTTTTAAGTTCATCTTTTTCTCCGTAAAATAGCGCAATCAAATCAATAAAAATATCAAATGAAGTTTGTAAAGTAAATTGGTCAGATGTTTTATCTTTGTTAATTGTTGTCTCTGTTTGTGTTGATACGTTCAAAAGGAAAAATCGACCGGACCTGCAAGAGTTTAGCACGAGACCAGAGGAAAGATAAATTTTGTAAAAAAAATTTGTCACAAATTAAAACCGAGCGGTGTTTTGTAATTAGAAAGGGGAAAATTCCCGGATTTATTCAAAAGGAGAATAGCAATTATGTCTTGGATAATATCTTTAGTTGTCGCGGGTTTAATGTTCACGTCTGAGGGCAATCTGCCTGTTACCGCAAATCATAATTTTACCAAATCCAAACCGAGCGTCGAAAATACAAACAGGTTCGATGAAACCGAGCGGTTCGCGCAAACTTATCCTTTGAGTTCAAACGGCAGAGTCAGCGTTTCAAACGTCAACGGTTCGGTTACGGTCGATACTTGGGACAGAAACGAAGTGAAGCTCGAATATATCAAAACCGCCGACACAAAAGAAAATTTGGCGGAAGTAGAAATTAAAATTGACGCGCGGCAGGATGCCTTCAGCGTCGAAACCGATTACGGTGATTGGCGGCGCAGAAATTCCGGCGAGCGACGAAATTACGGTAAGCTGCAAATCGAGTATCGCCTTACTGTGCCGCGCAATGCTGTGTTGAATGAAATCGCAACTGTCAACGGCTCGGTGAGTATTACCGGCGGTGGAAGTTTGACGAAAGCCTCTTCTGTCAATGGACAAGTCAGAGCCGTCAACCTGCGCGGCACGGCGAATCTCTCGACCGTCAACGGAACGGTCGAAGCCGATTTTGACCAATTGCAGACGGGCAGCAGAATTTCTCTGAATACGGTCAACGGCACGGTTAATTTAGTCGTTCCGTCGGATGCCAACGCGACCGTCAAAGCCGATACGGTCAACGGAAATATCGCCAATGATTTCGGTTTGCCGGTTCGCAAAGGCGAATACGTCGGACGCGATTTATACGGGAAAATCGGAAACGGCGACGTGCAGATTCGGCTTAACAGCGTGAACGGCACATTGTCGGTCAAACGCAGAAACGACGGAAAGAATGCGAATCCCGTAACAAATCTTTTGACGACCAGAAATGAAAACAACTGGAACGACGGCGAAGATTCAGAAGTCAATCTCACTGTGAGACCGCCGCGCCCGCCCAGAGCACCGCGTCCGCCGAAGCCGCCGCGAAACAGCGGAATCGACAACGATGAACTCAATAAAACAATCGAGCAATCTATCAAAGATGCTGAAAAGGAATTAAAAAATATCGAGCCTGAACTCGAAAAAACTATAAAGGAAGGTCTTAGAGAAGCCGCTAAGGTTAATTCCGCAGAAGTGCGGGCGCAGCTTAAGGAAGCGTTAGCGCAAATATCGGCTGCGAATTGGTCAACCGGCGCGCCGTCCATCGAGGAAAAAAGCGATTCTTTTCCGGTTAAAGGAATCCCGAAAGTTACGGTCGAGGCAAGAAATTGTGCGGTGAGCGTGCGCGGCTGGGACAAATCGGAAGTGAGCTACTCGATGGTAAGAATCAGCCGTAATAATCAAAAGCAGCCGCTTAACACGGATTCGGCAATCAGCGTCAAAGCCGGAGATTCGGACGTTAGCATAAAAATTTCGGCGGAAACCTCCTCGCCCGGCGGCATTGATTCGGGCGGTGTGACAAAGACGCGCATCGAGATTTTCGTTCCAAAAAAGTCGAACTTAAAAGTCATTACCAATCGTGAAATTCGGCTCGAAGGAGTTTCCGGCGAAATTGATTTGCAAGGCGCGGACGAATCGATAAATGTCCGCGATGTTGACGGAAAATTAAGCGTCGGAACATCTGACGGCAAAATTCGCGTCATCGGCTTCAAAGGCGAAATCAACACTAAAACATCAAGCGGCGCAACGAATCTCGAAGGTGATTTCCGGGGTCTTTCGGCTCGCACGGTTGACGGCACAATTACGTTGACGTTGCCCGAAAATGCCAACGCGAATATCGAATCGAATAGAAAGGATATTGTCGGCGAAGGCGTTTCACTTGTCTATCAAGGCGACGGAAAAAGCACTTCGACCTGGAAAATCGGAAGCGGTGGCGAAAATCATTTACTTTATACATCTGCTGACGGACGAGTCATTGTTCGCAGTGTCAAACACCTACAAAACTAATCGGCGATAAAATTTCGTCCGACAAAGTTTATTTTACTTTTGCTCGAAATTTTGAAACTTTTTGACCGAATCTTCGTCTTAGTCAAAAGTAGATAACTATTGCCTTTGCTTCCAAATATACATATTTTTCACAAATTTAAGGATTAAATTATGAAGAGGTTTCAAGCCTTTCTAGCTATTATATTTTTTTCAATCTGTATTCAAGCACAAACGGTGGACAAGGATGATTCCGATAAAACGCCCGAATCGAAAACAACTAAAAACAACGAATCAAAAGACCTAACAGAAAAAACGACAATCGCGGACAAATCGAAATTAAGCCTTCCGCCCGAAAAGGCAAATCCTATCAAAATTGTGAAATTCTCCGCTTCGCCCGTGATTGACGGACGGCTCGACGATGAAGTCTGGAAATCGGCGCAGGTTTTGAAGGATTTTATCCAAACTTCGCCGGGCGATAATATCGCGGCTTCAAAACCGACCGAAGTGATGATCGGCTACGATGAAAAACATTTTTACATCGCTTTCAGATGCTTTGACGAGCCGGACAAAATTCGGGCGACGATTGCCAGGCGCGACAATGTTTTCGGCGAAGATAATGTGCGCGTTTATCTCGACACCTACAACGACCAGCGCCGCGCTTATGTTTTAGGCTTTAATCCGCTGGGAATTCAGCAGGACGGAATTCTCACCGAAGGACAAGGCACGGATTTTTCCGTTGACATCGTGATGGAATCCAAAGGCGTAATTGAGGATTGGGGCTGGTCGGTCGAAGCGAAAATTCCGTTCAAGTCTCTGCGTTATGCCGCCGGGCGGGGAAAATTCTGGGGCTTTAACGCCGCCCGCAACATTGACCGCCTAAACGACGAATTCGATTCGTGGCTGCCGGACGACCGCAACATTTCCGGCACGCTTATTAAACACGGCAGACTCACCGGACTTGACGAAATAAAAAGCGAAAGAACTCTGGAAATCGTGCCGAGCATCACAGTCGGCGAAACTGGCAGACGATTTCGCAATTTTTCGGCGGCGGCAACGGTTGACCCGGATAGATTCACCAATCAACCAATTAAACAAGACATCGGCGTAACTCTGAAATACACGATTACACCGAATATAACTTTGGACGCGGCTTACAATCCCGATTTTGCCGAGATTGAAGCCGACGCGCCGGTCATCACAGCAAACCAGCGTTTCCCGATTTTCTTTCAGGAAAAACGTCCGTTTTTTCTCGAAGGCGCGGAAATTTTCCAATCGCCGATTCAGATTTTTTATTCACGAACCATTATTGACCCGGATTTGGCGGTCAAGCTGACGGGGAAAATCGGCAAAACTTCTTTCGGCTTTCTCGCCGCTTCCGACAAAGCTCCCGGAAATTATGATGAAGACGAGCGAGGCGACCTATCGCTCAGACCGCGCATTTCCGAATTTTTAGACCGCAACGCTTTGTTCGGAATCGTCAGAATCAAGCGCGACTTCGGCAGGGAAAACAATGTCGGATTTTTCGGAACTTACCGCAACTTTCCCGAACAGCGCAATGTTTTGGGCAGCTTCGACGGGCGTTTCAAACTGAATCCAAAAACTGTAATGCAGTTTCAGGCAATCGGGACGAGTTCGCGCCGCTGCTTCTTCAATTTTGACTTCGACCCGACGTTCGACCCGCTGCAGGCACAGCGTAACCGCGACATTTGCGGCACGGGTTCGACCAACCAGACAAATTCCAATCGCAGCACATTTAATAATTACCGCACAGGCAACGGTTTCGCATACTTTTGGAATTTGGATCACACGGAAAAAAATCGCGGCTGGGTTATTCAAGCCGACGGGCGCACCAGATACTACCGCGCCGATGCGGGTTTTACGCGCCGAATCAATACCAATCATATTTTCCTTGCCGGACGTTTAAGCACCGAATCGAAGCCGAAGGCGAAAATTATCCGTTTTGAGTTTCGACCTTTTGCCGAACTTAATTATGATTGGCAGGGACGCGCTCAGGACGAAACAATCGGAACTAATTTCGGTTTTACATTTCAGCGTAATACACGCGCTGGTATCTCGACCGGCTATTCTTACGAGCGGATTTTTGAAGAAGAATTCGGCTTGCGGCGTTCGCCGACTAGACGCGGCGCGTTTTTCGGAGAATCCGAGCGTTCCACCCGGCAGCAGTATATTAGCGGCAGTATCAACAGCTCGCCGACCAAGAAAATTTCCTTCGGCGTATTTATGGGTTTCATCAATAACGCTTACGATTTTGATTTCGGCGGCGGTAACCGTTTCCCGCGCGTTTCTTCCGCTATTCTTGGTTATCAAACTGCTTTAGA
>DATLXD010000007.1:0-15416 GCA_035575965.1 Pyrinomonadaceae bacterium
AGTCAAACTTTCACCAAACGATTTTCGCTGGTGGATTGAGCTTGGACGCGCTTACGAACAGGCGGAAAATATCGAGGGTGCGGAAAAAGCCTTTGTCAAAGCGGTTAATCTCGCGCCGAATTATACGTTTCCGCACTGGCAGCTCGGCAATTTTTATCTGCGGCAAAATCGCTCGGACGAAGCCTTTGCCGAACTGAAAAAAGCTGCCGAAACAAATACAATTTACCGCGACCAGGTTCTTTCGATCGCGTGGGATTATTTCAATCGAGACGCCGCGAAACTCGAACAGATTGCTGGCAATTCGCCGACGGTGAGAGCAGGCTTGGCGAAATTTTATGCTTCAAAGGAACGCGCCGAAGATTCGCTGAGAATGTGGAACACGCTTTCCGAAGAAGATAAACAGGCGAATTCGGACGCGGCAAAAGTGATTGCGCAGGCTCTTTTCGACAAGCGTTTCTATCGTCAGGCAATCGAATTTGTCCGCCAACTCGGAATCGAACCCGACGCGCAAAAAGAGACGATTCAAAATGCCGGATTTGAAAAGCCGATTGGCGAGGTCAAGGAAGTTTATTTCGGCTGGCGCGTTTCGCCGGCGGAAAAGATGGAAATTAAACTCGATCCGACGCAAAAATCCGAGGGCAACCGAAGTTTGCGCGTTACCTTCAACGGTTATACGAATCCGTCTCTCTATAACATTTATCAAATCGTGACGGTCGAGCCGTCAGTGCGTTATCGCTTGAGTTTCCGGCTGCGCACGGAAAACTTGAAAAGCGGCGGAACGCCGGAACTCGAAATTTACAATACGCTCGATGAGAAAAGCATTGTAACCAGTTCGTCTTATCCGGTCGGAACAAACGATTGGCAGCAGGTCAAAGTCGATTTTACCGCGCCGCAAAATGCCGAAGCCGTGGGAATTCGGACAATCCGCGCTTTCTGCGGCAGCGATTGTCCGATTGTCGGAACTTTTTGGTACGACGACTTTAAGTTGGAAAAACTAAAATAGTGGAAAACGAAAAGTGGAAAACGAAAAGTTATTTATTATTCACTTTTCGTTTTCCACTTTTCACTAATTTTGATGGCAAAGGAAACGCAAACAACTTGGGCGAGCAAGATATTATATTTTCTGCTTTGCGCGACCGTAATTTTTACGACCGTCGCTTACGGCGCGGTGCATCAGCCAATTATCGCCATTTTTTATTTAATAGCGGTAATGGTTGTTCTATTATGGGCGTTTGATGCCTTCTCGACCGGCGTTCTGCGTTTTAACAAAAGCCTTTTACAAATACCTTTAATCGCTGCGTTTCTTTACGGAATTCTGCAAATTATACCGTTTGGAAGTTTGGCAGAAACGGCAGGTGTCGCGGGCATTCCGCGCACGATTTCGTTCCATCCTTTTGCGACGCAGGTTTCCGCGCTTCACTTTTTGGCGTTTTCCATATTTTTCGCCGCTTATTTAACTTACGTTGATAGTGCCAACCGATTGCGAAAAACGGTTTATGTGATTACGATTTTCGGATTCGTCTTTGCTTTCTTCGCTATTCTGCAAGCAGTTCTAAGTCCGAACAAAATTTACGGGATTTATGAGCCGAGGTTTGCCGTGCCGTTCGGCTCGTTTGTTAACCGGCATAACTTTGCCGCTTATATGGAAATGACGCTCGCCTTGCCGTTGGGATTGATGTTTGTCGGCGCGGTCGGGCGGGACAAACGCTTGATTTACATTACAGCCATCGGTTTGATGGGCATCGCGCTACTTCTGAGCGGCTCGCGCGGCGGTTTCGTGTCCTTACTGGCGGAGATTTTCTTTCTGGTAATTTTGACGACCAAAACAAAAAGTTCCGCTCAAATGGCTGTCAAAATTAGCTTTGCTGTTTTGCTGATGGCGGTCATCGTTTTCGGAGCAATTTTAATCGGCGGCGAGTCTTCTTTAACGAGATTTGCCGAAACCGCCTCTTCAAAAGATTTTTCCACCAACCGGACGCACATCTGGAGTGTAACCTTGAGCATTATAAAAAATACTCTGCCTTTCGGCGCGGGACTCGGCGCATTCGGCGCGGCTTACACACCGTATGATTCGCTGAGCGGTTTGGAACGAGTTGAGCAGGCGCACAACGATTATTTGCAGGTTTTAGCAGATGCCGGAATCGTCGGTTTGCTGCTCGGTGCGTTTTTTATTTACGAACTGTTCAAAACCGGACTGGAAAACGCGAAAACTTCTAATAAATTCAGGCGCGGCATTGCCGTCGGCGCATTAGCCGGTTGTTTTGCGATATTAGTTCATAGTCTTTTTGATTTTGTTCTGCACATCACAGCCGTTGCAATGTTATTTATCACATTGGCTTCACTCGTGGTCGTAAGCGGTGGTGAGTTTGCGGATGACGATGTTGAAGGTCAGCAGATACGTCATAAGAAACGTCGCGCCGCAAGCGTTACGGCGATTGAAGAGAAAAGAAAAAAATTAGCGGTTAATGATATTTGACGGTAGTTATAATTCCTGCAACTTTATAAGGCGGTTAGTGGTTTTAAGATTGAAATTTATCAACAACGACAGTTTCTCTTCGAGCTTGCGGGCGGAGCAGACCTAAAAAATACCACATTATTCCGTGTGCCGCGTAAGTGACGGCGAGCGCCAGCAATACATATTTCGAGTAAAGCCAAACGAGCATTCCGACGGCGGCGACGACTAAAATCAAATAAACGCTGCGCCTGCCCGCGCCGACGGATTTAAAGCTCGTGTAACGAAGCGTGCTGACCATCAAAAGACCTAACCCGCCGATTAAAAACATTAACAAAATGCTGTAAAAAACCGCGAAATTTCCATCGCGCGGGACAATCGGTCGCGGCGCAAAATGAACGATGGCGGCGATAAGTCCGGCGGCAGCCGGAATCGGCAAACCGACAAAATTTTTCTTGTCAATCTTCGGCGTGCCTTCCATCAAAACTCTCGGACGAGTTGCTTGCAAATTATAACGCGCGAGCCGAAACGCGCCGCACATCAGATACATAAACAAAACAAAAACTCCTAAACCGTGCAGTCCGCTGTCTTCGGAAAAGGTTGCGCCGAATGCCCAGCCGTATGCAAGGACAATCGGCGCGATACCGAAGGTCAAAACATCCGCCAACGAATCGAGTTGAACGCCGATTTCAGTCGTGGTTTTTGTCATCCGCGCAACACGCCCGTCCAGCGTGTCGAATAAAATTGCAAACGCGATGCCTTTTGCCGCATAGTCGAAATAAATTGCGGCTTGTTCGGGATTGACGGCAATCAGCTGAAAACCGCGCAGAGAAGATAACACCGCCAGGAATCCCATTGCGATATTTGCCGCCGTAAAAGCGGTCGGAATTACATAAAGACCTTTTTTTAAGCCTTTGTGAACCGGTTTATTTTCTGCGGTTTCCATAATTTGTCAGAGAAATAATTTTAAGTTTATTTGCTAATAAGGGGCATTCAAACTACAAATAAATTTTAGCTTTCAGCAGATAAACTTGCCGCCAAAGAATTGTCGCGTATTTCTTGAGGTGTTTTGTATTCGATTAATCTGCCGATAACAGTTTCGCCGCCGACAACTTTATCACCGACTTTTACGGCAATCTCGACGTTTTTTGGCATCAGCAAATCCGTGCGCGAACCGAATTTTATCAAACCATATTTTTCACCGATTTGTAAATTATCGCCGACTTTGCTGCGGCAAACTATTCGTCGGGCAAGTATTCCGACAATCTGCGTGCAGACGACCGTCATCTTTTCGCCTTCGATGGTTATTGCGTTTCTCTCGTTCGTCTGACTTGCTTCGTTGCTCGTGGCGGGAGCTTTTTTGCCTTGAAACAATTCGACTCTGGTAACTGTCCCGGCAATCGGAGCGCGATTGATATGCACGTCCACAGGCGATAAAAAAACACTTACGAATTTACCGTTTTCGCGGTCTTCGATGCGCGTAACTTTGCCGTCGGCAGCGGAAACGATAATGTTTGCTTCATTCGGGACGGTTCGTTGCGGGTCGCGGAAAAAGAATCCCATAAACAATGCGAGTCCGACGAATAAAGCGGCAAAAATCCACCAACCGAAAAATGCCAGACCGATTGCAATTAAAAGCGGAACTATAACGAACGGAAGCCCTTCTTTGACCATAAAAGATGTCAGATGCCGGATGCTGAACGTCGGTCTTTTACTAGCATTCGACATTCGGCATCTGACATCAGACAATAATTTTACTTTAATTCGTTCAGTTTGGAAAACAAAAAAGCCTGATGTTAACGAACATCAGGCAAATGGAGGAGGAGTATTATGAAAGAAAGGTTTTATTTTCTAAATGGATTATCTCTGGCATAGCTATAAGCGCACCAAGCCGCGATTAAATGAACTGTCCAGCCCAATAAACCGATTGACCCGACCCAGGAAACACCGGTAACCAATAACCAAACAACACCAATGATTATCCTTCCGTTATAAATTTGTCCGAGTCCAGGGATTAAAAGACTCAAAACTGCTGCTATCCAAGGATTACGCATAATAGAAAATTACCTCCGTTATCATAAACGAAAAAATATAATTTAAGTTCCAATAATTTTGAAATGACTGAAAAAAGTTTTAAACTTTTTCTATCTCGACTATCTTTGCTCGAAAAATACGCAACGCTTTTTTTACCATCGGATGATTTTCCGCGTAGTGCCACATTTCTTCTTCGGTCGGATTTTCCGGCAGCACCGGAATTTCATCCGAAATTTCCTCTTCACCCGCTTCGGGTATGACAAAAGACGGTTTCGATTTTGCCGGTGCGAAAGCTGCTGCCGCACCGTTTTTAACAAAGCCAAGTGCAGCAGAATTGCCATTTGAACCATTTTCACCGATTAAACTTACGGCAATTTCCGCGGCGTTTTTTATCAAACTCAAATTATCTCCCGCTTGTTGCAGTTTGCGTTCAAATTCCGCATCGAGATAGTTGTCTTCGATATGTTCAAGTTCTTCAGAAGTAACCGGCAGTAATTTAATCGGCATTTCAGCAATTAACTTTGCCGAAAAACTTTCCGCAAAATTTGTTGAAGCGATATTAGATTCTGTTGTGTTTGCAGTCCTTTCATCAAAAAACGAAGTATCATTCGGAGCTTGAAAATCGTCGAAATTTTCTGAGGTTTTAGTTTCGGTTTCAATTTTGTTTCCAACTTTTGACGGAGAGATTGAGTTTGCCGAAACGGGAAAAGGAACTTCCTCAAGCGGAAAATCAATCGTTAGAGTTTTTTTTTCCGTCTCGCTGCTAAAAGATTCGACAACTTTTGATTGTTCCGAATTTTCTGTTTGAACGTCCGCAAAGAATGAAGCACTTTCTAGTTTTGCAAGTCGCTCTAAAATTTTTTCAATTGGTACGACGCGGCGCATTTCGATTAATTTCATCAAGCCGATTTCCAGAATGTAGCGCGGCTGCGTCGCTTCGCGGAGTTTGCTTTCGGTTTCGCCTAATGAATTAAAAAATCTGATTAAATCGGATTCGGAAAAAGGGGCAGAGTTTTCGTCGAGTTCTTCACGGCTCAAAACTGCCGTGTCGAGTAAGTTTTCCACATCACCCGCTATTTTAAAAACCAATAAATCACGAAAAAAACTCATTAAATCACGGCAATAGTTTCGTAAATCCTGACCGCGCCCGATTAAATCGTCAACTACATTCAAGGCTTCGGCAGGTTTATTTTCGGAGATAGCTTTTGCGGTGCGAGTGAGCATTTCCGCACCCGCCACGCCGAGAGCAACGGCAACGTCCGTAATCGTAATTTTTTCGTCGGAAAAGCTGATAACCTGGTCGAAGTTGCTTTGCGCGTCGCGCATCGAGCCTTCACCGGAACGCGCAATCTCACGCAATGCTTCGTCGGAAACGTCTATTTTTTCGGCTTCGGCGATGATTTTCAGGCGGTCGAAAATTTTTTCGAGTGTAATCGTGCGAAACTCAAATTCCTGACAGCGCGACAAAATCGTGTCGGGAACTTTGTGCAGTTCCGTCGTCGCCATTATAAATTCGACACGCGGCGGAGGCTCTTCCAAAGTTTTGAGCAGGGCGTTGAAAGCGGATTTGGAGAGTTGGTGAACTTCGTCAATGATAAAAACTTTGTAACGGTCACGGGCGGGATTGAAATTTATGCTTTCAAGAATCGTTTCCCGAATATCGTCAACGCCGGTGTGCGATGCCGCGTCAATTTCTAAAACGTCAATCGAACGGCTCTCGGCAATTTCCTTGCAGGAAACGCAAGCCGTCGGGTCGTCCGCCGCGCACGGCTGCGCGTTCGGTTTTTCGGTTTTATGACAATTCAAGGCTTTGGCGAGTAGCCGCGCAGTCGTCGTTTTGCCAACGCCGCGCGCGCCGGAAAAAAGATAGGCGTGATGCAGACGCTCGTGTTCGACGGCGTTTCGCAAAGTGCGAGTAATCGCTTCCTGTCCGGTAACTTCTTCAAATGTCTGCGGTCGCCATTTGCGGGCGATGACTTGGTAACTCATCTTGAAATGTAAATTGTAATTTAGTAAATAGTGAATTTCAGATAAAGTCAAATTTTTAATAAATACTTATTTTTTTGTATCTTTCGGAATTAAAGATTGTAAATTTCGCAAGAGAATTATCGCAAGAAAAATGCGATAAGCAAAAGTTAAATTTCGCCTATCGCATCGAAGTTTTAATAATCGTTTCAAACTATTTGAATCATTAGTTTGAAACTGTCGTCAAACTCCTGCCGTTTCCGTTTGAAGAAACCGACGAATGAGTCGCGGCAAATACCTTTTCTTCGACAATATTTGTTTTGACCATTGCTTCCTTGCGTTTCATACCGACGATTTTGCCGTAAGTTGTTAACGCCTGAGCCACGATTTGGTCCATATTGTAATACTTGTATGTCGCCAGCCGTCCGACGAAATGCACGTCGGGACGCGCGTCCGCCAAGGTTTTATATTTGGCATAAAGGTCGGCATTTTCCTTGCGCGGAATCGGATAATACGGGTCGCCCGTCGCCTGCGGAAATTCGTAAACGATGCTCGTTTTTTTGTGTTCCTGTCCGGTCAGATACTTGAACTCGGTGATTCGCGTAAACGCCTGCTCGTTCGGAAAATTGACAACCGGCGCGATTTGGAATTGTTCGGTATCGTGCGTTTCGTGTTTGAATTCCAAAGACCGATAGGGAAGTTTGCCGTAGCGATAATCGAAAAATGCGTCAACCGGTCCCGTGTAAATCATTTCCTTAAACGCGATTTGATTGACAATCTCCCGATAATCACAGTTGAGCATAATTTTGATATTAGGATGGTCGAGCATTTTTTCAAACATCCGCGTGTAGCCGTGTTTCGGCATTGCCTGATATGAATCGGTAAAATAACGGTCATCGCGGTTCGTGCGCGTCGGAACTCGCGCCGTAACCGATGCGTCTAATTCCGAAGGGTCGAGTCCCCACTGTTTGCGCGTGTAATTGCGAAAGAATTTTTCGTATAATTCGCGCCCGACTTTCGATACGACGACATCTTCCGAAGTGCGAATATGCTCGCATTTTTCCGCTATTGATTCAAAAAAATCTTCTACTTCAAACGCGGTTAAATTTAATCCGTAAAGTTTATTAATCGTGTCGAGATTAATCGGTATCGGCAACAGCATTCCGTCAACCGACGCTAAAACGCGGTGTTGATATTCACGCCATTCGGTAAAACGTGACAGATACTCAAAAACTTCCAGCGAATTCGTGTGAAAAATATGCGGTCCGTATTTGTGAATCAAAATACCTTCGTCATTGTAAAAATCATAAGCGTTTCCGCCGATGTGCGGGCGCGTGTCGCAAATCAAAACCTTTTTATTCGAGCCGTTTGCCAGCCTTTCAGCTAAAACACTGCCCGCGAAACCCGCTCCGACAATTAAATAATCAAACATATACTTCTCCCCTTGGTTTTAAAAATAAACTTGTATTAAACAAATACAAAAAAGATGTAAATCAGGCTAGAGCAACTTTTGTGCCTTTTTTCACAACATCGTCAATCAAACTCGCCATCCGCGACCAAGTTTTATCCCAAGAATTTTGCGCGAGAAATTCGTCAACCTGTGTTAATTTCTCCGCTTGGTTTACTCGCATCGCGTTTTCGCAAGCCGCCACGAATTCTTCCGCAGTCGAGGCAATATAAACAAGATTCATTTTACCGTAAGGTCGCACAACATCTTGTATCGGTGTCGAAACCACGGGTTTTCCCGCCGCCAGATATTCCGGCGTTTTCGTCGGGCTAATAAAGCGCGTTGATTCGTTGAGCGCAAACGGCATCAGAGCCACGTCCCAACCAGCCATATATGCCGGCAATTCCTGATAATTTTTTCCGCCGAGATAATGAATGTTGGTGCGGAGCGGTAAATCTTCGTCGCTGATTTTGACAACCGGACCAATCATTATAAATTGCCAATCGGGACGAAGATTTGCGATTTCAGCTAAAAGATTCGTGTCCAATCTTTCGTCAATCACTCCGCAGTAACCCAAACGCGGGTGTGAAATTTGTTTTTGGTCAATCGGCTCGTCGGCTATATTTCGGGCTTGTCTGAAATGCTCGGTATCAATGCTTGACGGAAAAGCGTGAACGCTTTTGTGTTTATCTTTTTTCGCTTCATAAAGACTTTGACCACCGGTAAATACCAAATCGGCTTTTTTGAAAAGTTTCGATTCATTTTCAATCAATGCGGGTGGCGCAAATTTGAAACCCGACAGTTCGTCCATACAATCATAAACAACGGCTTTCGGTTCGAGATGCGCGGCAAAGCTCATTGCCATCGGCGTATAAAACCATAAAACAAAATCTTTTATCAGTTGTTCACTGAAAAGTTCGTCTAATAATTCGCCTTGTATTGCTTCGATGTTTTTTGTTTGTCGGTCGGCGTTTGAAATGTGCGGCACGACAATTGCCAAATTATCTTCGCGCGGGCTGATTTTAAGATGTGTCTGTTCATCTGTGAAAATCGGTTCTTCGACAAAAAATACGCGCCTGTTTTTTGCAAAACGACTCATCAAATGCTGCGGTCTTTGATATACGAAATCCCAACGCAAATGAGAAAGGCAAACAAGGTCGTAGTTTTCAAAAACAGACAAACTGCCGTCGGCAAGGAATTTATTTTCAATATCCATAAGAAGGTAATCCATTACAAATTTATTTTGATTATAACCGAATCTTCGAATTTGTTATGTATTTTATAGAATACAAAATATGCTCGTAAAATTTCCTGCAATTCCTTTTTCACCAAAACGCGCGAAAGTATGCAATGGTAAAAGACAGAGAAAGTGAATGAAATTTTCATCTGGAAAAGATAACACAGTTTTACCAGTGAAACAAATTGCCACGCTTGAACTATAGTGTTAATGTTATTGTTTTAATGATTAAGTTTTGATAAAAAAATCAAGAATGTCTGATTTAAAGTCTAATGAGTAAAAAATATTTCAAGGTTTTTTGATAGGTGGTTTTGAATGTTCGACTCATCGAAATTGGCAAGGAAGGCGAATCGACGTGATCGCCGCGACGAATTAGCCGAAGAAATTAAATTGCAGCAGGCGACACGGAAATACTTCGTATGGCGGCTCATAATCAATAAAGCAATAAATGAAATGTATTTTTGAGAACACGGCTTTGTATGAATGTCGTGCGGTTAATCAATATCAACATTAAATATTTACCGGAAAATAAACATTTGCGTTGTTGGCATAAAACTTGCTCCGATAGAAACAAACTCGAAAATCAGTGCAATAATTTGACTTGATGAATTTGAGTTAAAATCAAGGAGGATAATATGGCTATAAAAACATTGGAAGAAAAGTTCGTACACGGACTCGGAGATATTTACGATGCCGAGCATCGATTTCTGGAAGCACAGCAGAAGATGCTGCCAAACGCAACTTCTTCGACCGTTCAGGCGATGCTTGAACAGCACATTACAGAAACCGAGCAGCAAATTGTTAATCTCACGCGGGTTCACGAGATTTTGGGTTTGACTGCGAAGCGAGTCAGTTGCGATGGTGCGGCGGGCATTGTCAGTGAAGGCGATAAACTACTAAAGGAAACAAAAGATGTTCCGGCTCTAGCTGATTTGGCAATTGTCGGCGGATGTTCAAAAGTAGAACATTATGAAATTGCTTCGTATCGCGGATTGATTGCCGGTGCGGAACAAATGGGACAAACCGAAGTCGTGCGCTTGTTGAGTGAAAATCTGCAACAAGAAGAAAATACGGCTCAGAACTTAGAAATGAGTATGCCGACGTTGCTGAAACAAGCGATGCAAACCGCCTCGAAATCAGCTTAACAAACGGTCGATTACAAAAAACAAAAGGCAAATTTGCATATGCAGGTTTGCCTTTTGTTTTCAAACATTTTTAGCCATATTTTGCTGTTGAAACAAAGAAAGTTAAAACGTCAATTTAATGTTTATTGCGGTTGAATTCTCAACACATAGCTGCAGACGGCAATTGGAACGCCAGCCGATACCGGAATTTTTTGCCCTTTGGGAAGTTCGTAATCATTGATTACTGCCGGATTTCGACCTTCATTAACCGCCGAAAAACTACCGTCTGAAAAAATCAAGCTAAGATGGCGGCGGCTGATTTCGGGATCGCCCGAAAGAGAAACGTCAACCGGCTGCGATTTTGAACCGCGCCCGATGCTGATTTCATTTTGATAAATCGGCATTACGCTTTGCCGCACGCCGTCGCGCCAAATTTCCAGACGGTAAAGCTCCGGTGATTGACGTTTTTGAACGTGCGTCATTTCTTCCGCGTCTTCCGACTGAAAAGAGAAATCTTGCTGACGCGGCGTTTGCTGAACTGTCGCCGGTGTTTGATTTAAGTTTATCGAAGGCTGGGTTACAAAACTCGGAGTTTGTATAACCGGTTGATTATGCGGAATATTCTGCGGCGAAGGCGGCGACGGTAAATTTTTTGGACGGGGTAAAACGCCGGTTTTATTGCTCGAATCTTCCTCCCAACTATGCTGAACACGAATATCGCCTTTTTCAAGTGTTCCGTCCACGCGCAATTCGACAGCAAAAGACTGCGTTTCCAATTTCTTTTTGCCCGCGATTTCCTTTGCACGCTCGGCTAAAATATGATAAAGCCCTTGTTCCAGCCCGCGCCTTTTAACGCCTTGCCACTCTTTATCGTCCTGCTCGCTGAGGAAAATAATATACTCGGTCGGAATAATCGCCGTGCCTTGCGGCAAGGGAACGAGTTCGTTCTGCATCACTTCTTCAACCCCTTTGGCAATTTTGACAATAAACGCTTCCGCCTGACTGCGCGGTTTGACTTGCGCGTTTCGTGCGGCTTCCTCCAAAACGAGTTCCGCGCTCTCGCCGTCAATCCAATGTCTAACTTTATCTAAAACGCTCATTTCAATTTTGGATTTTGGATTTGGGATTAGTGGATAAAAATAATTCACAAACATTTTGTCGGCGACAGTTTTACTTCAATAAAAGCAAAACCGGCATTTTTTGTTTGTGTTTTCAATCCAAAATCCAAAATCCGCTCACTCCTCGACATCTATATATTTTGCGTTAACCCAGCCGCGGTCGACAAAATCAGGATTTTCTTTCGGACGACTGTATTCGATAACTTTGATTTCATACCAATTATCGCTCGAGCTTAAAATTTTAACAAGCGAATCTTTGGGAGCCATTCCAATCGGGTCATTTTTGGTTGAAGGTGCGGGACGCAAATTTAAATCCGTGTTTGTTTTGCCCGACTGCGTTCTAAACGGATTATTGATTTGCGGCAAAATGCCGCCCCCGCGAAGATAATTATGCGTTCCGTAAAGAATTCCTGCAAATAAGCCGAGAAAAATTATAAATGCCGCGAAACGACGCAAGGATTTTTGCTTGGCTTTTTCTTTGAATCTGGGAAGCTCTTCATAGACGGGGATGCCTTCTTCGACAACCGGTTGTAGCTGCGAATTTAAAGATTGATTGAACTTTTGATTTTCAATTCTGACAACCAGCGGTGCACTTTCCGCAACCGAAAAATTATTTTTTAACTTCAAATCGCGCGAAGTATTAAAACGCGGCTGTTGCGGCGCGTTCGGCGTGTAGCCTTTGGCGACGTGCGGCTGCGGAATTTTGTGCGGCGCGTCGAGCGTTTTTGTTTCCGCATCACGGTCTTCGTTTTCGGCGAGCAGCTTGATACGCGACAAATCCTGCCAAAAATCATTGACGGTTTGATAACGCATCCGTGAATCATTTTGCGTTGCACGAGTTAAAACCTTCACTAAATCACTTGCCCAAGGCTTTTGACGCATCGTAAAAGGCAGTTCGGTAATCGGTTGATTGGTAAAAAATCTAGGCGATTCGCAAGTAACTAAGACGTAAGCCGATTTTGCTAGCGAATAAATATCGGCGGCAGGTGTTAGTTTCGTAAATGTTAAAGTTCCGGTATGCCCGGCAAACAAAGGACTGTGTTCGGGCGGCGCAAACATATTCGTTCCGACGCGCGTTACCGGCGAATCAGACTGCGTAACACGCGCTACGCCGAAGTCGGCAATTTTCACGGTTTGGCGGTCGGCGGTAAGGAGCAGATTTTGCGGTTTGATGTCGCGGTGAATAATACCGTTCTGGTGCGCGTGTCCGATACCGGCACAGACTTGTTCGATATAAAACAAAGCTTCGGTTAAGCTCAGACTTTTTTCCCGACACGATTTTGCCAAATCGCCGCCCGGCAGATATTCCAAAACGAGATAATGAAAAATCGTGCCACGCAAATCTCTCGCCGTGCCGTGTCCGAGTCGGCTGATGATATTCGGATGGCGCACGCGGTCAAGGGCAATCGCTTCGTTCTGGAAATTCTCGACCAGAGTGCGTTCCAAATCCGTATCCAAATCGTTTTGCAGAAAAACATTAAGAGCTTTGATAACCACCGATTTGTGCGGCGATTGCGGCGCGGCGAGCGTGTCACGTGCGACGTAAATTTCCGCGTAGCTTCCTCGTCCCAAAATGTTTTGGATGTCGTAGCGTTCGTCGAGGCGTGAATTATTTAACAAAAGTTCCTTCATCGTGTATCGGTCAAATCAAACGCTGTCATAAAAGAAATTTTCATTCAGCATTACGCTTATTATAAATTCAAAGTTCATTAAACATTAAATACATAATCTATTCAAGAAAAATCGATGCCGCGAGTTTATACAAACTAAAATAAAATCATAAAACTTTTCGTCTGTCTTTATTTCATCGAATAATTCAGATAAAATGACATCCGATTAACGAACGTATTTTAATTTGCAAACAATGTCGCAGCCCGAATCAACTCCAGCCAAAAAATCTTTTTCGCCCGATTGGTTCGTGCGCGGCATTTTAACCAAATTAGGCGAAGCATTTGACCGTTTTACAGGCAGAAACTGGAAGCCTGCGAGCAGTCTGGCGACCAGCCAACTGATTGAAAAATTAAAAACTCTGCTCGACGCGGAAGCGAAAGATTTGGGCGAAAAGGGAAAGGTTGTTCCGCACCATATCCAACTCAAAATGCAGTGGGACAAATTTTCGATTGATGCCGAACAATCTTTAAAAAATCTCGAAACAGAATTACTTACCGCCGCGATTGACCACATCAACGACCGGCGTTATCACACTTACGCGCCGATGCAGTTTGAAATAAAACCCGATTATTTTACCGAAGGCGTGAAGCTCTCGGCGAGTTTCGATAAATTTGCTGACGAAAAAGAAGATGAACCCGACGAAGTAAATGTTACCGTTCCCGATTTGAAAAATGTCGTGATAGCTTCGCCGGAAAAAGAAATTGTCGAACCGGAAAAGGAAATTTTTATTGCATCGTTCACCGTAAATAACCAACGGAAACAAGTCAAACTCGCCTTTTCCCCGAAAGAAAGAAAAAGCGTCGGCAGAACGAAGGAAAACGATTTATGGCTCGACGATGCAGGCGTTTCCAAACTTCACGCCTCGCTCGTTCTAAACGGCGAAGGTCAAATGGTGGTTGCCGATACAGGCTCGACCAACGGAACTTTTATCAATGGCGTGCGTATCGCTTACGGTAAAGCGATTGCGGTAACAGACGCGGATAAATTGAGTTTCGGCACTGTCGACGTTGAGCTTTGGCACGTCTTAAAGGAAAACACCGAAGAGAAATCTGCCGTCCAAATTTCTTCCGTTGAAGATTTCGCCGCAAACAGAACTTCTTCTAATGAAGAAAATGTTCGTATGAAAAATGGATACGTGACAAAAGAAGAGTTCTCGATTAATGAAAGTGCGGCAAGCGAACAAATTTTACCGGAAAAAATTTCTCCGATAACGACGGCGGAAGATTTTATAACCAAAGACGATTTTGCGAAGGCGGAAAATTCTTTATCAACCGAAAAGGAAATTGTTGCGGATTTCGATGCCAAAACGCGGAGTGAAACAGCAAAGGACAAAGTATAAATGGCAAATCTTTTGTTTCTTTTTTTACAATTTGATTGGGAAAAGCTGCGTCCCGAAAATATATTCGGCGGTCAGGTTTTGGAGCGCACGCCAGCGGGCTTGAGTATTGTTTATATCGTCGGTACCGCAGTTTTAATTCTTCTTCTTATACTTTTAACTTTCAGCAATTTTCGCCGTCGGAAATTCGCGTTTGAAGAAAATTTACCCGATGAAGTCAAGCGAAAATTAACCGCTACCCTGGCAAATCACAGCTTGCGCATCTGGCAAATCGTTTTCGTGATTTTGGCATTTACCGTTTATGGATTTCACGTTTATTGGGCGTATTATGCCGACGATTACAACGAGCAGTTTCAGACGTTAAGCTATAAAGATTTACGCAATCGACGCACGACGGCGGCGACCTTGCGCGGCTGGATGCTCGACCGTTCCGGGAAATTGGGAAACGCGCTTGCCTATTATAAATTAGATGAAGACGGCGACATTTCCCGTTCCTTCGCGCTTGAAAAAGAAATGGCGCATCTTTTGGGAACCGAACGCGGCACGCCCGGACTGGAGCGCACGATTTATAAAAGGTTAGCCGATACTACGCCGGAAGCGTGGGAAATTTTGACGCGCATTAAACATAAGGAAGATGAACAGCGCGATGTCCGCATTACGATTGACCGTGATTTACAGGCTTTTCTGGCGCAGCAGCTCGAAGGCAAAAAAGGCGCAATCGTCGTATTAAATCCGCAAACCGGCGACGTTCTGGCAATGTATTCAAATCCGTCTTTTAACCTGAGCCAAACGCGGAATCTCAATGATTATCTAAGATTAGAAGGCGATAAACGCAACAAGCCGCTGCTCAACCGGGCGACCCGCGAATACTATGTGCCGGGTTCGACATTCAAAACTTTTACAATGATTTCCGCTTTTCGTGCGGGAATGCAAAACACTAAATTTACCAGCTCGCCGGGTGGTTTCGTGCCGTATCGCAATTCACGTTCGATAACCGATGCCAACGGCGGCTGCGAGCCGCCATACGGCTGC
>DATLXD010000008.1:0-3587 GCA_035575965.1 Pyrinomonadaceae bacterium
AGTTGCGCCGTTTCCCCTTTCGGCGGAAAACATTTCATTACGGGTCGGGTCAAAAGTTGCGCCGACGACGATTTCGCCTTTGTGTTCGAGAGCAATCGTGACGCAGAAACACGGATAGCCGTGAGCGTAATTTGTCGTGCCGTCGAGCGGGTCGATTATCCATTTCCAGACGCTTTCCTCAACCATCGCCGCGCCGGATTCTTCCGCCAAAATCGAATGTTTCGGGTAATATGAGCGGATTTTTTCGACAATCAATTTTTCGGATGCCAAATCCGCTTCCGTTACCAGATTGATGTCGCCTTTTAGTGAAATTTCTATTTTTCTCTCGAACTTTTCGAGCAGAATTTGTCCCGCTTCGCGCGCGGTTTCCATTGCAAAATTTAACATTAAAATTTTTACCGAAAGAAAATATCAACTAATCGGTTACGCCGTCGCAAGGATTATCCATTTTCTGAAGTCGCTAGTATTTGCGCTTGCCTTTGACGGCAAAAGTCATCTCGCCTATCGCGCTTGCAAGCCTTGCCGTCATTGTTGTGGCTGATTCGCATTTCGATTGTTCCGTTAAAGGTAAATTCGTTTTTGTCAATCGATGTGATTGTTCCGTCAATCTTTAAATAATCTTTACCGCCGCGCTGTTTTTGTTCGCCTTTAAGATATAAAACGCTGTTCTTATTTGTGACAATTGCCGTGCCGAAATAATCCCAGCTTATCCATTGCAAAGAAAGTTTGTGTTTTCCGAGCAGCATTTTCTTTGCATTGGCATCATTGACGACAGTTTTTTCTTGAGCAAAACCGAAAGAGTTCAAGCAAATTAATAATAAAAAACTTGCGCAAATTATTTTCTTCAACATAATTTTTAACACGTTAACTGTAAAAATTTTGCGATTGATTATTGAACGATTCTTTCAGTTAGCCGGAGAAATTCTTGAATTTGTGAATCCCAAAACCTCCAATCGTGTTTGCCCGGAAGTTGGCGAAATTCGTGCGGAATTTTCTTTTCAACGAGCAAATCCGCAAAGTTTCGATTGTTTTGATAGAGAAAATCTTCAGTGCCGCAATCGACATAAATAAACGGCAATGTTTTGTATTTGTCATCCGGTAAATCGCGCACGAGTTTGAAAACATCATTTGTCCGGCGCGTTTGGCTGTCTTCAATTCCAAAAACGCCGAGCAGTGATTCGGCAATCACGCCTTTTGCGCTGATGTCCTTTTGCGCCCAAGTTCCCGCGCCGAGCGCGCCGCTGAACGAACCGACGAGCGAAAACATTTCGGGATATTTTAAGCCGAATTTTATCGAACCGTAGCCGCCCATCGAAAGCCCCGCTATAACGCGATGCTTTTTGTCTTTCAGTGTTCGATAATTTTTATCAATTTCGGGTATCAGTTCCTGAACGATATAGCTTTCGTATTTATCGTTCGGAACGCTTGCGCTGTCGGTATACCAGCCGTTGTCGCCTTCGGGCGTAACAATTATAAAATTATATTTCGCGGCGTATTCGGCAAGTTTCGTTTTGTCCGTCCAATTCTCAAAATGTCCGGTCAAGCCGTGAAGCAGATATACGACCGGATAAAAAGCCTTTTCGTTTGAATTTTTATAATTCGTCGACAGAACAACGCGATATGGCATTTCACGCCGCATCAGCTTGCTGTTTAACTTATAGCTTTGGACGGTTGTCGGAAGCGCGACTTTCGTTTGCGTTTGCTGGGCGGAAGTCGAAAAAGAAAAACTGAAGGCGACAATCAACCATAAAAAATGATTAAAAAATCTGTGTTTATTCGTGTTCATCTGTGGTCGTATTTTCTTACAAAAATTATCCGAAAACTCTACCAAACCAACCGCCGTTTTCGTCTTTGTCAACGATTTGCGCGAGTTCGCCCGCGTCGAGCCATACACCTGAACAATTGCCGCAAACATCAATTTTGACGTGTTCATAATTGGTTTCCGCCAAGTTGCCGTCGCATTTCGGACATTTCAAATCAGTTGATTTTGTATTTTCCGCTTGCAACTTTGATTTCATTCGTTCGATTAGTTCTTGTTCCTTGCGGCGAAAGTATTCGTTTTCGAGTGCCTTTCCGCGGTCATCAAGTTCAATTGACATAAAAAAATTCTCCTCTTGACTTTAAAATTGTTATGCAAAAAATAACAGACTACGCGGCAAGTTTCAAAGTTACCGTTTCTGAAACTCATCCAAAAGAGTAAATTATTCGCTTCAAAAATTTACCTTTAACTTTTATTTTTTACTTTTGCCTTTTTAATTTCGCCTGGTTTTTTAAACTTCCGTTTTGTGAATCGAACGGACGCGGTGGCGGGCTTTTTTGGCGCGACGAATCGTGTTGCGGCGTTTGAGGTTTGTTTCCGCCCAAGTCGAAACCGTTTTCAGCGGATGCCATTCAAAATTTTCCGACGGTAAAACCTCGCTCGAAGCATCGCGCAGTTTCAAAGTGCCGAGCGCGATGGCAAGCACGAGCGCGTTAAAGACGACTCCGGCAATAATCACCATTTCGCCGGGAACAAGTCCGACTTGGGCGCGATTGATAAATGTTTCGAGATTCACTGCTGGAAACGGATGCAGATAAACCTTCAAAGTCCAACACAAGGCGAGAAGCAAAAAAATCCAAATATAATTGCTTCGCAGCCTGCGCCCGACGGCTTCCCATTCGCTGATGGTAAAATGCGGCGTCAGCAAATCAGCCGAGATATGTTCCGCCCATTCCTTGTCCGGCGGCATCGTTTGATGCGAAAGCATCGGCGCAAAATAACCGGTTTCCAAAACGCGCACGCGGTTTGCCCAGACTTCATAATAACGATAACGCCTGGCTTCCATAAAAAGAAATATCGAAACAAGAATCGAATTTATCGGAATAGCAAAATGCGGGTTGTCGGGTGAGCTGAAAACAAAAGAGAGCGTCGCGCCGGCGGTGATGACCGCCCAGTTTGTCGTCGCGTCGAGCCGCGTGCGCCAGACATTCGACCGCTGAATCTCGCCGCGGTAAAAATGCACGAGCGCGGTGTTAAACTCGGCGGGCGCGAGTTTCTGCGGCAGCGAAAGAGCCGTATTTTTAGGCTTTTCGCTTCGCGCGCGAACTTCTTCGGCAAGTGTTAAAAAGTCTGAGTTTCCGTTTCCGTTTTCTTTTGGTGCTTCGGCGGTCGTGTCGTCATTGAGCCGAATTTCGTTTTTCATAGCTCTTACAGGAAAGAGGGATTTTACCCGGGCAATCGCGTCTGAATCCCACATAAGATGTAACACTTTCAGAGGTTGGATGCAAGAAAAATCAAGAAATAGTGAATAACGAAAGGCGAATAACGAAAAGTAATAATTAAATCATTCATTATTCACTTTTCGTTATTCGCTTTTCACTTTTACAGTCTTGACACCTCCGTTTCAGAAACCTATATTTTTTGTTTGCGCTTTATTTGAGCTAAAATGTTTTCTGTGTTTGATACGGACGAATTTTGGATGCAAAAGGCTTTGCAAGCCGCTGAAAGCGCAGGAGTTTCGGGTGAAGTTCCAATTGGCGCGTGTTTGATTGATAAAAACGGTGAATTACTGGCTGGCGCTGGAAATCGGACGATAATCGACAGCGAC
>DATLXD010000009.1:0-1593 GCA_035575965.1 Pyrinomonadaceae bacterium
GTTTTCAAGCGTCATAACATAAATACCGACGACATCGAAGTCGTCAAAGACGGTAAAACATTTTTCTGGCGCGGGAAATATGATTACGATTTGAACACGGCGCACACGCTCGAAACGCAATTGAATGTTTTTGAAACTTTCGAGCCGAAACCTTCGGAAGAGTCAAAAAATTCGCGGCTTTTATTTCTGGCAAATATTTTGCCGATGCTGCAAAAACAAGTTCGGGAACAATCAAGTGCCGAATTCGTCGCAATGGACACGATGAATTTTTGGATTGATTCGATGAAGGATGCCGTTCTCGAAACAATCAAAGTCGTCGACTGCGTTATCATCAACGATGCCGAAGCGCGTCAACTTGCCGACGAGCCGAACATTCATAAAGCCGCGAAAAAGATTATGGAAATTGGCAATCTTCGCGCTCTGGTTATCAAACGCGGCGAATACGGAGCAGCACTTTTTACAAAAGATAATTATTTTGCGATTCCGGCTTATCCTCTGGAAAGCGTTTTCGACCCGACGGGCGCAGGCGATACATTTGCGGGCGGTTTTATGGGTTATCTCGCCAGCCAAGTTGAAATTACCGAAGACGCGCTGCGCCGCGCCATGGTTTACGGGACGGTAATGGCTTCGTTTAACGTCGAAGAATTTGGAACCGAGAGAGTTGACCGCTTGACGCAGGACGAAATTAACGAGCGTTTCAGAAATTTCAAACGCATCACGCATTTTGAAGAGATTCCGTTTGAACACGCGACATCAGTCAGTAGATAAAATAAGAATTTCAATCGTTATGTTCGGCAATTTGAATAGGTTTATGCTTTTGGATTTCTTCAAACAGGTTGAAAGTGTCCGTTGAGAAATGAAGATTTTAGGTTGAGATAAAATTAATTTTCGAGTTTGATTTCATCGCTCATTTGAAGATTTTCATTTCTGTTTGAACTTTTGTCCGACAGGCAAGGACAGGTTTTTCCGCTGCGGTATCTTCAAGCCAAATCCGGCAGTTGGTGCAGTTGCCGTTCCAGTGAAAATCGCCGTAAGAGATCGTTTCCATCGAAAGAAATTGGAAACAGCGCAGCAAAGAATTGTTTTCGGGAACTTGCCGGCTTTCGCCCAAAATCTCAATTTCGACGAGTCGTTCAAACGGCTCGAAAATATCTGTATCCATCATTTATTAGTTATCAATTGCCATTTACGAGATGTCAAATTCGGGTTGTTGACTGCCGGGCGATAACTGATAAACTGTTTTGTAGATAAGGAGAATTTTGCAAAAATGTCTTTAGTAATGTATAGCAAACCAGGTTGTCCGTATTGCCAGAAAGCACGCGAATATTACAACGAAAATAATATCGAATTCCTCGAATATGACGCGCAAAACGATTTGGCGCGAAAAAGAGAGATGCTCGAATTTTCGGGCGGCGATTTGGTTGTGCCGTGCATTGTCGAAGATGGTGAATACGTTCAATCAGGCTGGGGAAATCCGCTGCGCGGCTGAACGGTTACACCTGAATAATCGGCAGTTTGCCGATGTCCGATACTCAATTTTGGATTTTAGATTTTGGATTTCGGATTAGACTTTTAATCCGAAATTATTAATTT
>DATLXD010000010.1:0-1594 GCA_035575965.1 Pyrinomonadaceae bacterium
GTATTGCTTTTCGGCACCTGAAATTGCAGCCCTTGCGTGTACGGCGACATCTGTCCGTTTTTGAATGCCATCGCTGTTTTGGCGTAAAATTCTCTGGCGTCTTTGACCGAACGCTTGCCCGTCACAATGTCATTGGCTAAATTAAGAGCGAGAAAATTCATCTCCTCCTTGTCGCAGCGAGCCGACATTTCTCCGACTGTGCGCTGAACGACAACGCTGCCGTCATACTCGGCAAGTTCGTTGAATTTATCAGCCGGGACGCGGTAATCAATAAATTGTTCGAGCAAATCGGTGTGCGGCATCGGAAAATTGTGCGGCACTTCCTGACGATAAACGATGGTTCGCTTCCACGGTCCGCTGTTCTCCCAAACCAGCATATTCGGCGTCATCCCGGTCGGCTGACCGTATTTTTGCATGGTTTTCATCGCCACTTCGCGCGGCGTACCGGACCAGCCGGCTAATACTTCGTCCACCGACATTTTCATTTTGTTTTGCGCCATCCGTTCCTGCGTCTGCGATGTCGGCGTGTTTAATACAGCGAACGCGCCGAAAACGGCTAAAACCGCCGCCAGCAAACCGATGCGATGAAACTTAATTTTTTTAAACATAATTAATATTCTCCCTGATTTTGTAAAAGTTTAAGCGGCGAATCTAAAGCAGTTTCAGATTTGATTTACGGGCTGGTATCCCTTTTTAACTTAACTACGGACTTGCCGGATATGATTTCTCTAACCCGTTGCCCCCAACATCGCTCCAGTGCCGCCTATAACTTTTAATAGAATATAATTTAAGGCGGGAATGGTCTGTGACATTGCTCACATTGGATTGAAAAAAAATATTTTAAAATTCACACAATGCTCAGTTCGGTCAAAGCTTTTACGTCGAGTAACACGATTTTGCCGCGATGCAGTTCGATTAAGCCGTTTGTGCGGAAGTTGTTAAGAACTCTGGTAATCGTTTCGCGGTGAACGCCGGTCATTTGCGATAGTTCCTCGTGTGTGCAGGCAATTTCAACGAAAGCGGCGTCGGATGAAACGCTTTCGTTCTGATTGTTGACAGATTTCTTATCGGCGAGCGAAAGAAGCAAAGCCGCCAGACGTGCCGGAACTTGCTTGAAAGCAAAGTCAGCCAATCGCTGCTCGGTTTCGGCTAATCGGTTGCTGAGGCTCTCGACGATGCGGTAAGAGATGCGTAAATCACTAAGAAAGAATGTTTTTACGTCGTCGCGGCTCATTACGCATAACGTGCAGGGCGTGACGGCTTCGGCATATTTGCCGTAGAGATTTTGACCGAGCAGCGTCATCTCTCCGAAGAAAGTTCCCGATTCGAGGGTTGCAGTCGTGAAAGCCTTGCCTCCAGCCGAAAGGTAAAACAACCGGACGCGACCTTTTTTCAAAAAAAGCAATACCTCGGTCGGATGCTCGGGACTGTAAAAAACCGTCCCGGCTCCAACCTCTTTAACCGGCATTTGTTCGCCCAGAGCGTCAATTTCCGCCGCCGTTAAATCCTGAAAAAGCTCGGCGTCCTGCAGGTGAATTTGCTCGTTGAACAAAGAATTTGATTTCATCGTTTTACTATTAGCTCTCGGACAGTG
>DATLXD010000011.1:0-1754 GCA_035575965.1 Pyrinomonadaceae bacterium
CGTGTTCAGAAGTTTGAAGGAACATCACCTGCGGCAGATTCTCGACATCGAACTGCGCGGCGTGCAGGACAGAATTACCGATTCGGCGGGAACGAAATTTATTTTTGAATGCACGACAGAAGCTAAAGAATATCTGCTCGGAGAAGGTATTGATTTGAAATACGGCGCACGCCATTTGAAACGCGCCATTGAACGATTCCTCGTTTATCCGCTTTCAAATCTCGTGGCAACCGAGCAGGTTGAAACAGGGGATTTGGTAACAGTAGGTTTTGACACGGAGCAGGGAAAACTTATCTTCTCGAAACAATCCGGCAAGATGATTATCAACGACGGCGACGATGATTTATTCGACATCGAACCGGAAGTAAAATCAGATGCCGTCGGCTTGCCGCTTCCGCAAGCTCAAATCGCAGCCGCAATGAGTAAATCCAAAGGCGAACGCAACGATGTTTAATTGAAATTAGTTTGGTCGAAAATGGATGACGGGCAAATTTTTGCCCGTCTTTTTTTTGGCATTTTGCACCTTTATTTTCTGAATTTCAGATGGCTTTTGACTTCACTGTTTGCCAATAATTTCACAAAAAGATTCTTTGAGATAGGTTTGGATTTGGTCGCGTGTTTCACGAAATGCCCCGAGTCGTGTTTCTTCATTTCCTTGAACTTCTGACGGGTCTTTAAATGAATGATGAATCAGTTTTGTGTGAGCAGGGAAGTAAGGGCAAATTTCTTTAGCCGAATCACAAACCGTCAAAACAAAATCAATTTTTTGACTGGTAAATTCATCAACTGATTTAGAGCGGTTTTTTGAAATATTAATTCCGATTGCCGCCAAAACTTTTATTGCTTCGGGACGCACAAAACTAGGCTTCGTCCCCGCACTTAAAACTTCATATTCGTTTTGTGTAATATGTTTTAGCAAGCCTTCAGCCATTTGAGAACGTGCAGAATTTCCCGTGCATAAAATCAAGATTTTCTTTTTTTCAGACATTTCTTTTTTCCTCTAAAAGCCAGTTAAAAACAAAAGTCGCCAAGAATGCACCAAGTAATTGAGCTGCAATAAACATTGGCACATTCGACGGATTTATGCCCGCAAAAGTATTTGAAACGGAACGTGCCAGGGTTACGGCAGGATTAGCAAAAGATGTCGAAGCAGTAAACCAATACGCTGCTGTGATATAAGCTGCAACCATCAAAAAAACTAGATTTGGACGAAATTTTACACCGCAGCGAACGACGGCAATCAATCCGAATGTCGCTACAAATTCACTCAGATACTGCGAGCTTCCCGCTCTAATTTTGGTTGACGCGAAATAGACGGGCAAATCAAACATCAGATTTGCGATGCCGACACCGAAAAATGCGCCGGTAATTTGCGAAATAATATAAATAAAACTTACGCGCCAACTCATAGTGCCGCGAAAAACTTCCGTTAAAGTAACAGCGGGATTAAAATGTGCGCCCGAAACATAGCCGAAACTCAAAATCAAAAAGATTAATCCCGCACCCGTTGCGATGGAGTTTGCCAACAGAGCGACGGCATCGTTTCCGTCTGCAAGTTTTTCTCCCATTATTCCCGAACCGACAACTACTGCCAACAAAAATGCCGTTCCTACAAACTCGGAGACCGCTTTTCGCTTTAATTCCATATTTTGTTAAACGCATTTTCCGAATCGGTAATTATTTTCCGTTCGTCTCTACCATTAAATCAAAAAGTCGCCAAAGCAGAGAATCGTTTTGGCGACTTTTTTTAACTA
>DATLXD010000012.1:0-10297 GCA_035575965.1 Pyrinomonadaceae bacterium
GGAATATCCGTCGACAAACCAAACTGTTCGGCTCGAAAACCTTTGCTTGACTGCTGTAGATACCAAACTCCGTTCGATGGTCTGAATACTGCAAAATCAGTCTTTCCGTCGCCGTCGTAATCGCCCGGTGTCGGTTTATCGCCAGATAATCCGAATTGAATCGAGTTGAAAGATTTGTCGAGGCTCGAAATCCAATACCAATACCCGTTTGATGGTCTGTAGACAGCAATGTCGGCTTTTCCGTCTCCGTCATAATCGCCGGAAACGAGTTTGTCCGTTGCGAGTCCGAAATATTCGGTTCCAAATGTGCCGGTTGATTTTTGGAGAATTGACCATACGCCGCTGCGAAAAATCGCATAATCGGTTCGCCCGTCGCCGTCGTAATCTGCTGGAACTGCCGTAAAAAAGTGATTGCCCAAATCAGTGCTAATTCCCGAATCGGTCGAGCTTTGCAAAACCACGAATCTGCCCGTCTCACCGATGGCGTCGGTTAACCGAAAAACCGCCAAATCAGTTTTTCGGTCGCCGTCATAATCAGCGGGCATCGGCGTATCTCTGAGTACAAGTTGACTTTCGATATTTGTCGCTCCCCATTGCTTTGCGCGAAAAGTATTGTCCGAACTCCTGAGAATATACCAAGTGCTGTCAGCGCTTTTACGATAAACTGCTAAATCTGCTTTTCCATCGCCGTCATAATCACCCGGAACCGGCAAATCAATTGACGTTCCCCATTGGATAAATGAAAAACCACCGGAACTTTTCAAGATATACCAAAAGCCGTTCGCCGGACGAAAAACCGCAATGTCGCTTTTACCGTCGCCGTCAAAATCGAATGCAGTAGCTCTGACCGTAACGCGCTGCCACGTCGGAGAGGTATCGTGCGTCGGGTTGGTGGTTAAACGAGTCTGATTTGTGCCGTCGGCATTCATCACGTAAATGTTGTAGTCGTTGGCACCGTCGCGGTTTGTCGCAAAAGCGATTTTCGTGCCGTCGGGCGACCATTCTCCGCCGCTATCGTGTGCCGGATTGTTTGACAAATTAATCGGATTGCTGCCGTCGGCGTTCATAACAAAAATATCATCGATACCGCTGTTACGGTTGCTGCTAAATAAGATTTTCGAGCCGTCCGGCGAAAACTTTCCGCCCCCTTCAGCCCACGGATTGTTGGTTAGATTCCTTTGATTCGAACCGTCCGCGTTCATCACACAAATTTCATCGTTGAGTGTCGGCGGAGTGCCGTTAAACGGGAGCGAGCATGAAAATACAATCCGCGAGCCGTCGGGCGAGAACCTCGGACCGGCATTATAGTTAGGTCCGTTGGTCAATCTCGTTAAATTTGTGCCGTCAGCGTTCATCAGATAAATGTCTCGAAGGTAGGAAAAAACGATTTTTGTGCCATCGGGCGACCAGCTTGGCGAGAAACTACTGACAGCAGCAGTCATCAATCTGACTTGATTCGAGCCGTCAGCGTTCATAATATAACTGAGGAAATTATCGTTTAGATACCTCATAAAAGCGATTTTGCTACCGTCGGGCGACCACACCGCTCCACTATCATGCGCCGGGTTGTTCGAGATGTTTGTTTGATTCGACCCATCCGGGTTCATGGTAAAAATCTCGTCGTTTCCGGTACGGTTGCTGGTAAAAGCGATTTTGCCGTTCTGCCGAACCGCTAAATCATTAATTCCTTCATTGCTGGAATCGTTGTCGGTGATGACAATACCATCGCCGTCAAATGACGGATCCAAATCGCCTTCGGCGGCGAAAATTTCCGCCGTCGTTCCAAAAAAGAGAATTGCAAACAAAAGAAACTTTATGTGGGCTGTGTAATAAATCATAATTTCTGTTTTCCCCTATAAAACCGTTTCAAAAAGGGTCGTTTTCGATAACCGGTAATTCAGTTTACAGCAATTCAATTCAGGAAACTACAAAAAAATATAATCGCTCGATTTTTAGAAAATCATTTCTTCCGGCAGAGCAGACTCAAATTCGAGCCGCCGATTGCCGTTCGGATGATAGAAGCTCAATTTGGCGGCGTGCAGGCAGAGCCGCGAAAATTCGCGCCCGCCGTATTTGTCGTCGCCGACGATCGGATGACTGATATGAGCGCAGTGCAGTCTGAGTTGGTTGGTTCTGCCCGTCACCGGCTCGAGTTCGAGCAGCGTCGCGTCGGCATTTCGCTCGACGACTCGGAAGCGCGATTCGGCGTTTTTTCCGTTTTCCGGGGAAATATACCAAAACTTTTCCTCCGCATTGCGTCCGATGGGCGCGTCAATCGTTCCGAAATCTTCCGTGATAAGACCTTCGACAACGGCGAAATACTTTTTCCCGACGAGTTTGCGCTGAAAATGATTGCTCAAAATCCGGTGAGCGCGAGCGTTTTTAGCAATGACCATCAAGCCGGAAGTCTTTTTATCAAGACGGTGAACTAATCCGGCACGAACGAGTTTTTCGTTTTTCGGTTCGGCTCGCTCGTTAAAATTCAAATAATAAGTTACCGAATTAAGCAGAGTTCCGCGCCGCACGCCTTTGGTTGGATGAACGAGCATTCCGGGCGGTTTGTCAATCACCAGCAATTCGGAATCTTCAAAAACGATGTCGAGCGGAATGTTTTCCGGCAGCATTTCCGTCTGCTCTTTAACGTCAACCTCGATTTCCACAAAATCGCCCGACTGCAAATGATAACCGCGATTTTCAATTTTGCCGTTCACAGTGCATTTTTCCGCCGTAATCAAATACTGCAGATACATTCGGCTAACCAACGGAATTTCGTCGTATAAAAATTTGTCGAGACGATTTTTGTGAAGATTTTCTTCGATTTGAAATTGGAAATTAGTCAGCACACTCTTTGATGAAGTTTGAAAAAATAATCTTAGCCCAACTTTTCGTTGACAAAGGTGAAAATTCCGGTCGCCACGCTGACGACGATAAAGGTTGCGACCGCCCGCCATACGGCGTCCGATTCTGTAAATTGCCAAATCGCCAAAATACACAAAACCGTGCAGGCGGCAAGCGACAGCGTGATAATGACAAATGAAATTATCCGCACGAGTTTCGGCTCAACCACGCCCGTTATCTCACGTTTAGCCTTCTTTTTTAGTTCGATGTTTTGCGGTTCCATAAATTTTAATTTTGATTATAACAGATTTAAAACCGCCCACAGGGAAATTACCGAAATCAAAATCCACAGCAAAATGCCTTGAACGAGCGGTCTGATGCCGACTTTTCTAAGCGTTTCGCGCGAAAGACTTGCGCCAATTAGAAAAAGCGTAACCGTCAAACCTTTTTTTGCGAGTATAACAAGCGAATCGAAAAGGCTCAGCGGAATTTCCGATGGCGCGTAGGTGCGAAGAATGGTTGCCAGCAGAAAAAATAAAATAAAATACGGAACGGCAATTTTCGCTTTCTTTTCATTCTGTCCGCGATATAAAAACGAAAAGAGAAGTGCGACGGGCGCAATCCAGAGTGCGCGAGCAAGTTTCACGGTTGTTGCGATTGACAATGCTTCCGCGCCGAAACTTTGCGCCGCGCCGACAACCGAACTCGTATCGTGAATTGCAATCGCCGACCACACGCCGAATTGATTCTGCGACAAACTTAAAGCGTGTCCAATGAGCGGAAAAAGAAAAAGCGCGACGGAATTTAAGATAAAAACCGTTCCCAGAGAAACGGATATTTCCTCCGAGTCGGCATCAATCACGGGCGCAACAGCTGCAATCGCGCTGCCGCCGCAAATCGCCGTCCCCGTTGAAATCAAGTTCGATGTTTTATCTTTTACCTTTAAGAGTCTGCCGATTAAAAACCCGACGGCGAGCGTTCCGAAAATCGTTGCAATCGTGAACAGAATTCCCTGTTTTCCGGCTTTGACGACATCAGTCAAACTCATCCCGAAGCCCAATAAAACTACGGAAATCTGCAATAAAAGTTTAGTGGCTCTTTTTGTTTGTTCGGGAAACGGATTGCCAAAAGTGAGAGCGGCAAAAAGTCCGACGGCAAGTGCAATCGGCGGCGAAACGAAAGGCGTTAGGCAAATAAGAATGAGAATTATAAAGACGCTTTTCTGCCAACACATAAAACGAGGCGGGGAAATCTAAAATGGAATAAACTCAATCTGATTCAACATATCAACGGGTTCGCAGGTTTTAGCGATTATTTCTAAATCTTCGTTGCAATGCCCATTAGGACTTGTCAATTGATGCGAGTAAAATAACGCCTGCAAAGTTTCTGCCAAGCGATAAACGGGCGTGCGCTTCTGCTAATAAATCGTCGTCGTGCGGATATAAAGTTCTGCCAAGTTCAGTCGCACGTTCAAGCAAATCGGCATCCGACAAAGTTATTGTGCCGTCTTCCTGCGCGGTCAAAACGTCAACTCCGCGAAGGCGCAAACCAATCGTAATCGCCTTCGGAATGTGAACATCCATATAAAGACCGATTGACATTACAACAAACCCTTTTCTTCAAGTTTTGTCTGAACTTTCGATTCACCGAGGCTAGCACGAATATTTCCGACTTTTTCCAGGCGTTCTCTGATTTCCCGTTCAAATTCTTGCGAATGGTCGAAATAATACGCCATCGCCGAATAAATTTGTCCGAGCGAAAGATACGGATGTTGAAAATGGACTTCTTCGGGACTCCAACCGTAGGCTTTTGTTTCCAACACGATTTCCACGATTTTCGTTGTCGTGCCTTCAATCATCGGAACGCCGTTTTCCGACAAGGTGATGTGTTCGTAAGCGGTTGCAATACTCATATTTTTATTTTGCTTTCCCTTGATTCGCCACGGCTTCCTGTGCCGCTTTGATAGATTCTTGGTCGCCGAGATAATAGCTTTTTGTCGGTTTCAAATCGTCGCCCAATTCATAGACGAGTGGAATGCCCGTCGGAATGTTGCGATGAACGATGTCTTCATCGGAAATCGTGTCGAGATATTTGACCAAAGCCCGCAGAGAATTGCCGTGCGCGGCGATAATCAGGCGTTTTCCGGCTTTAATTTTCGGCGCGATTTCCGTTTCGTAATACGGCACGACACGCTCGACGGTGTGTTTTAAGGCTTCGGCTTTCGGGAATTTTCCGGCTTCGATTCCCAGATAACGCGGGTCTTTACCCAAATATCTTTCGTCAGTTTCGAGCAGTTCGGTCGGCAGAGTATCGTAACTTCTCCGCCAAATCAAAACCTGTTCTTCACCGTATTGCACGGCGGTTTCGGCTTTATTCAAGCCTTGCAAACCGCCGTAGTGTCTTTCATTTAACAGCCAGGATTTTGTTTCGGGAATCCACATCAAATCCATTTCATCCAGAATTATCCAAAGCGTTCTGATAGCTCGTTTTAAAACCGACGTATAAGCCTCGTCAAAAATAAAACCTTCTTTTTTCAGAAGTTTTCCCGCCGCGCGTGCTTCTTCTCTGCCTTTTTCGGAAAGGTCAATGTCCTTCCAACCCGAAAAACGGTTCTCCTTATTCCACTGGCTTTCGCCGTGTCTGATTAAAACTAATTTGTGCATAAGTTAAAGTCTAAAGTCCAAAGTTTGTAGAATTTATTTAACCCGAAACAACCCGAACACTCAAGCGACTGCTAACTGTTTTTGCGCTTCGCCGACAAGATACAATGAGCCGGTTATACAAATCAAATCTTCCGCCGAAGAAATCTTTCGGGCGAGACGAACGGCTTCCTCGACCGTCTGCGTTTCAAAAACTTTCTGATAGTCAATATCTTTCGGCAAAAACTTCAATAAATCTTTTATATTCAAAGAACGCGGATTATCGGGTTCGGTTAAAATTAATTTGTCAGCTTTCGGAAAAAGAATATCGGTAATTTCCCGCAAATCTTTATCTTTCATCGTGCCGAAAACCAGCGTAATCGGCTGTTTGATAAATTCATCCAAATATTCCCTTAATGCTTTTGCACCGGCGGCGTTATGCGCTCCGTCGAAAAGAATTGAAGGTGCGTTCGCATTAACCCAAAACTCTAATCTGCCTTTATGCTCGGCAGTTTCCAAGCCGGTTTCGATACTCTCTTTCGGAATCTTAAAATTAAAATCTCGCAGATTTTCGGCGATATGAATTGCCAAAGTTGCATTCGTCCATTGATGCTTTCCCTGCATCCGAAAATCAACTTTGTAATTAAATTTTTTTGTCATAAAAGACAAATAAAGCAAACCGCCACCCAAATCCTCTATTAGTTTTACATTCGGAATCGCCCAAATCGGTTCAACACCGACTTCACGGCATTTCCCGTAAATCACATTTTCGGCTTCCCGTTTCTGCGGTGATGCCAATACTCTCGTGTCGCAACGTATTATCGCTGCTTTTTCCGCCGCGATTTCCGCTAAAGAATTTCCCAGAATTTGCTGGTGGTCGTAATCAATCGGCGTTATCACCACAATTTCCCCATTCGTCGCGGTCGTCGCGTCGAAACGTCCGCCAAGTCCCGTTTCCAAAATGGCAAGCTCGATTTCCGCTTCGCCAAAAGCGGAAATCGCAATCGCCGTAACTTGTTCAAAAAAAGTCGGAACGGTTTCCAGTTTATTTTCCAGCACCAATTTTTCCGAAATTTTTCTAATCTTTGTCGTGTGTCGGGC
Source organism: Pyrinomonadaceae bacterium (assembly GCA_035575965.1). Lineage (GTDB taxonomy): Bacteria > Acidobacteriota > Blastocatellia > Pyrinomonadales > Pyrinomonadaceae. The sequence goes on from DATLXD010000012.1 coordinate 6,579, forward strand.
AAAATCCTTTTCTGAAATCTCTTGTCCGTTTATTTTTATTCTTTCGGTGATTGAAACCAGATGCGGCGATGTAAAAAGTCCGGTTTTTATGTCGGCTGAAACACAGATTGAATCTAAAAAAGCGCACGTTGAGCCTTTGCCGTTTGTTCCGGCAACTTGGATTTTAAGAAAGTTTTTTTCGAGATTTCCGAGCGCGTCTAGAAGTTTTCCTATATTCTCAAGTCCGAGCTTCATTGCCAAAACTTCATTTCCGAGGTTGAGTAGATATTCGAGAGATTCTTGGAAATTCATCAGTCTGATGTTAAATTGTTATTGTTTTATTTACCATTTACCGTTAATTTCTCGTTCATCATAAAATTCAACAGACGAATAATTGTTTCTCGCATTTCGCGCCGGTCAACGACCATATCGAGCATTCCGTGTTCAAGCAGAAATTCCGAACGCTGAAAGCCTTTCGGTAGTTTCTGGCGAATCGTCTGCTCAATTACGCGAGGTCCCGCAAAACCGATTAGGGCTTTCGGCTCGGCGATAATCACATCACCGAGCATAGCAAAGCTCGCGGTTACTCCACCGGTCGTCGGGTCGGTTAAAACTGAGATAAACGGCAAACGCGCATCGTGAAATTGGGCGAGCGCGGCTGCAATTTTCGCCATCTGCATCAATGAATACGTGCCTTCCTGCATTCTTGCGCCGCCCGAAGCCGCGAAAATTATCACCGCGCCGCGTGTCTCCATCGCGCGTTCAATCAAGCGCGTGATTTTTTCGCCGACGGCTGAACCCATCGAACCGCCGATAAAGCTCATATCCATCGCGCCCGCATAAACGAGATGCTCGCCGACTTTGCCCGTGCCGGACACAATCGCTTCAGGCAAACCCGACGAGGCTTTAGCTTGTTCGAGCCGCTCTATGTAAGGTTTTGTGTCGACAAATTCGAGCGGGTCGGCGGAAATTATTTCTTCATCGAGCTTTTCATATTCACCGTCGTTGAATAAAGAATCCAGACGATTTCGCGCACCGAGCCGAAAATGATAACCGCAATGCGTGCAGACCTGGAGCGATTCCTTCAACTCACGTTTGTAGAGCGCGCTATCACATTCCAGACATTTGACGAAAATGCCCTCGGTTTTTACCTTGCGCTCTTCTTCAGAATTTTGTTCTTCGATTTTGGGGTTATCGCGGCGAAACCAAGCCATATTAATTTTGGATTTGCGATTTTGGATTTTGGATTTTTAAATTTTCGCAAATTTTAAGCGTCGGTCAAAAATTTACAATCTGCGATTTCCAAAGTTTTATAAGGTTAGCACAAGCATAAAAAAAGTCGAACAAGGAGAACTTGGAACAGGATAATCATTGTTTTGAAACCAACTGTTATGATAAAATGAATATCTTAATATTTCACCATTTTCAGATTTAATAACGTTAACAATATGAAAATAATTATTTTTTTGGCAGTAATTTGCCTTTTTTCAATAAACAGTTTTGCCGCCGTAAAAACCTGGGACGGCGGCGGTGCGGATGACAATTGGGGAACTGCTGCGAATTGGGTTGGCGACATTGCGCCGGTTGTGGGAGACGATTTAATTTTTCCCGTCAATGCGGCGAAATTTTCGACTAACAATAACATCGGTGTTCTGCTGACTACATATCGTTCGATTACAATTGAAGGCGGTAATTATACAATCGGCGGAAATGGTCTGCGTCTGACAAACGGTTTGCGAGTTAATGCCGGAACGCAGACGATAAATACGATTGTCAATCTGGGCGAGGCGCAAACTTTTTTCGCCGGAGAAAACTCGATTACGACAATTGCCGCGCTTTCGCTCTTAAATTTCCCGCTCACTTTTGACGGCGGAGGCGTTTTCTTCATCGGCGTAATTACCGGTTCGGGAAACGTGACGAAAAACGGTTTGGGTGCGGTTCTGGTTGCTTCGGCAAGTAATTTCAGCGGCGCAATCTTTGTCAACGGCGGTGCTTTTGTCCTCGATGCGAATATCCCGAACAGCCCGGTAACTGTTAATGCGACAGAAACATTCAACGGAATTGAATTCGATTTGGACAATTTCGGCTTGAGCGGTTTTGTCGGAACGGGAACTGTCGGCAGGACAACTGTTACATCCGGCATAATCAGTTCGGGTTCGATAACTTCTCCGACGGGAATTTTAAACATTACAAACGGATTGACCATTGGCGCGAATGGAATTTACCTCAATAAAATCGGGGGCGCGACTGCCGGAGCGGACGGATACGACCAGTTAAACGTGACAGGCGCGGTAAATCTCAATAATGCGCGGCTCGAAGTAGTTCCTTTAGGCGTTTTCGGTTTTGGTGATTTTCGTCCGGCAATCGGCGATACTTTTGTCATTATCAAAAATGACGGAACGGACGCGGTGAACGGAACATTTCTCAACGCGCTTGAAGGCACAACCTTCGGCGCGGCTTTAAATACCGCTTACCGCATAACTTATCGCGGCGGTGACGGAAACGATGTCGCCATCACGCGCGTCAATCGCGCCGCTTTCGATTTCGACGGCGACGGCAGAGCTGACGTTTCCGTTTTCCGTCCGATGGGCGGTTTTTGGTATGAGCTTTTGAGCCGCAACGGAAATTTCGCGTCGCAGCAATTCGGCGCGAGCGAAGATAGAATCGTTCCCGCCGATTACGACGGCGACGCGAGAACCGACATTGCCGTATTTCGCCCGTCAAACGGCGTTTGGTATCAGCTTCGCAGTTCCGACAACACTTTTAACGCCGTCCAATTCGGCACAAACGGCGACATTCCCGTGCCAAATGATTACGATGGCGACGGCAAAGCCGATATCGCTGTTTTCAGACCTTCAAACGGCACCTGGTATCAATTGATAAGCATCGGTAATCAATTTTTAGCCAGACAATTCGGAATCAGCACCGACAAACCGCTGGTTGGCGATTTTAACGGCGACGGCATCGGCGATTTAGCCGTTTATCGAAACGGAACCTGGTATTTGTCGGAAAGTCCGGGCGGAATATTTCGGTCGGTTCAATTCGGACTTGCCACCGACACTCCGACTCCGGCTGATTATGACGGCGACGGAGCGACTGATATTTCAGTATTTCGCCCGTCAAACGGCGTTTGGTATCGCTTAAATAGCGGAAGTAACAATTCATTTGCGTCGGTTCAATTCGGAGTTGCGGAAGATAAACCCGTTCCGGCGGATTACGACGGCGACGGAAAATCCGACGTTGCGGTGTTTAGACCAAGCAATGGCGTTTGGTATTTGCTGCGCTCAACCGCCGGTTTCAGCGCGGTTAGTTTCGGGCAAACCGGCGACAAACCGATTCCGAACGCCTTTATTCCTTAAATTAAAAAATAGCCGCAAAATGGCGCAATAATCGCAAAAAAATAGTTTTTTGTGTCTTTGCGCCATTTTGCGGCTATTCTTCTGTATCAAATCAGGAAATTCTGAAAACGGCATTTACCTTTTCAACCCAAAACTTGCAGCATTTCCGCATGAATCAAATTGTTGCTGGCGCAAATCGGCGGCTTGTAAATGCTGAATTTTGAGTCGTCGTAATAGGAAACCCGCCCGCCTGATTCTTCGATAAGCAGAACGCCAGCCGCCACATCCCAGGCGTGTAAGCCTTCTTCCCAAAATCCGTCAAAACGTCCGCAAGCGACATACGCCATATCAATCGCCGCCGAGCCGTCGCGCCGGATTCCGCGCGATTTTACCATCAGTTCC
>DATLXD010000013.1:0-3755 GCA_035575965.1 Pyrinomonadaceae bacterium
GGTGGCTTGGGACAGAATTGAACTGCCGACACGCGGATTTTCAGTCCGCTGCTCTACCAACTGAGCTACCAAGCCGTTTGCCCTGATTTCAAACCGACGAGCAAGGAAATTAGTGTAAATAAGGCAATTGAGTATGTCAAATCTGCAAATTACAAAGCCGCGCGGCTTTTTTAAATTGTATTGACAAAACGAATAATAAACATATAATAATGTTTCTAGTAACTGTTCATCTGTTTCAGTTGCTGCTTCTGATTTCGTTTAATACCTGCCCGTGCCGGTTTGAATGCCGTCGCTGTCCCCCGGAGACGCAACCTTCAAACCGGCACAGTTATTTTAAATTGTTTGACAAGATACGTTTTATGATTAAAAAAATTTTATTTGCTCTGATTAATTTATTGTTTGCGGTAAATTTGGCGTGTTCAAATGCCGCAGCTCCGAATTCGGAAACGAACAGAGCGGTCGTGGTTAATACGAATCAGACCGCTTTACCAGAAGGTTTATCCGGCAATCAAATTCTGCTTTCCGCCGATTCCACGCCCGGAATTCCCGACCCGAAATCCACGGGCGCAAACAGCAACTCTAAAGGAGCGGCTTCGACTCCGGGTATTCCCGACACGACCAAAACCGGTAAAACGCCGATGCCGAAAAACACCCCTCCAATTCCCGGAATACCGGACGAGGAAACGCTGAGAAAACAAATGACAACTCCGGTTGATAGAAGTGTAATGGAAAGAAAGCCGCCGGAATTCGAGTCAAATTCCGGCAAACGCCCGTCAGCCAAACCGCGAACTACTCGCCAGCCGTAATTTTGCTGCCAAATAAAAAGACGGTTGACAGCTAAAATTTGTTTTAGTGTCAATCGTCTTTAAAACATTTACGCTAACTCTTCTTCGACGGCAACAATCTCTACGCCCGGTTCTGCTTTGGTCATACCGAGCGCAATTTTTACTTCTTTTTCAATGCGGTCGAAAATTTCCCTGTTTTCCTTGAGCGTATTTTTCGAGTTTTCGCGTCCTTGTCCGAGACGTTCGCCGCCGTAGGAAAACCACGCGCCGCTTTTTTCGACAATCTCGCTATTTACCGCCAAATCTAACAAATCTCCTTCGCGCGAGATGCCTTCGCCATACATAATATCGAATTCACATTCTCTAAACGGCGGCGCAACTTTGTTTTTTACGACTTTAACGCGCGTGCGGTTGCCGACCATTTTATCGCCTTCCTTTATCGCTCCGATACGCCGAATATCGATGCGGATGCTGGCGTAAAATTTCAGAGCCTTTCCGCCGGTCGTGGTTTCCGGCGAGCCAAACATCACGCCGATTTTATCGCGCAGCTGGTTGATAAAAATAAAACAGGTGTTTGAACTCGACACAATTCCCGTCAATTTTCTCAACGCCTGCGACATTAGACGCGCCTGCAGACCCATATGCGAATCGCCCATATCGCCGTCGAGTTCGGCACGCGGAACAAGCGCGGCAACCGAGTCAATAACAATCACGTCAACGCTGTTTGAACGCACCAGCGTTTCCGCAATCTCTAACGCCTGTTCACCCGAATCCGGTTGGGAAACGAGCAAATCGTCAATATTCACGCCGAGTTTTTCCGCATAAACCGGATCCATTGCGTGTTCCGCATCAATAAACGCCGCAATTCCGCCCGATGCTTGAGCCGATGCGACGACTTGCAGCGCGAGCGTCGTTTTGCCGGAGCTTTCCGGTCCATAGACTTCGACAATTCTGCCGCGCGGAAAACCGCCCACGCCGATTGCCGCGTCCAGACTCAAACAATTTGTCGAAATCGAGCCGACCTCTTCGTGCGGACGCTCCCCCAAACGCATAATCGAGCCTTTGCCGAATTTTTTTTCAATGTTTGCCAAAGCCGATTCGATGGCTTTACCCTTCGTATCCGTACTCATTTGAACTGCTTCTTTAGCCAATTTTTTATCGCTCCTTTTATAAATGAATCCTAAAACCTGAAAAAGTATAACACAAAAACAGGCGTTTATGAAATAATGTTTCACAGATGAAACAAAACTTATTTTTAATGTGTAATTAAATTAGTGGAAAAATGATATTTCTGCAAGTTTTTTGCAGGAAGATGTTGAAAAATTCTTGCGTATCAGCGCAGCCGCAATTCGGATTCTTGATATTGTATCTTCGGAAAATGCGAAAAACATTGACAAAAATTTATCTTGCTTTTTCCCGATTCTTTTTTATAAAATGCTACTAACAATTCAGTCGCTGAAGTCGAATGGAAAAATTCATTTGGCACGGGGAAACCAAAGTTTTACCGAAGGGAAAAACACGGGGCGAAGCGCACAACGCGCAGAAGACTTCTTTGCTTCCAGCCCGACAGCTAACCTCGTAAGCGTAACAAAGAAGGACACGAAAAAGTTTCCCCGAAAGGTGTGAGGCGTGTGCCTTGCACCTTTTTTTGTATCTTTTTTCGCTTTAGCGCGGCGGTTGGGAGTTGCTTTTTGGTCTAAAAATCAGAGATGAAACAAGCGATGATAAAAATCCTTTTGTTTTTTGCTTTAATCAGTTTCGGCGCGTTGTTCGTCGACGCGCAAGCCGTCGCGGATGAAGATGACAACCAATCATGGAACGACGTGCAGCTGAGCGTTCCGATGAGCAAGGAATTCGACTTTTATCTGGCGGGAACACTTCGTTTCGGCAAAAACATCACGCGCTTGAATGACCGTCGTATCGCCGTCGGATTCATTTATAAACCGAATAAGTCTTTGTCTTTCCAACCTTTTTACTGGAATATCGAAGCGCGTAACGCGAGCGGGCGATTTAGAACCGAACACCGTCTTAATCTTCGCGTCGGTTATCGTTTTCCGTTCAAAAAATTCGGGCTTTCTCACCGCAGTTGGTTTGAGTATCGTCTGCGAAACCCGCGAAATTCCTGGCGTTATCGCCCGTCGCTGACGTTTGAAAAAGATATTGCGAAAATTATTCCGAAGTCCAGATTGTTTGCTACAGAAGAAATTTTTTACGATTCTCTGCTAAAGAAGTTTTCGCGCAATCGGTTCAGCGTCGGAATCAACCGGACTTTGACAAAGCAATTGTCGCTCGACATTTTTTATCTCAGGCAAAACGACAGTTTTTCGCGCCCCGGCGATTTAAATGTTATCGGGACGAGTTTTAGAATCAGATTATAGAGGAGAATTATAAAGGAGAAACGTGAGGAACGCACCAGCCGAACCGTTGACACGAAATAAAAGTAAAAAGGCAAAACTAAAGCGATTGGCACTGCTTTCATTTTTTACTTTTGCCTTTTTACTTTTATTTCACCACTTGCATTTTCTCCTTCAGCGAATCAAGCCGTTTCTGTGCTTCAACCGCTTCCGGCGATTTTGGAAACTTTCCGACAATCTCGCGCCAACTCGTGCCGTCGTAATGCAGAAGTTTTGCGGTCGGATTAAAAAGAAAATTGACGTTCAATTTTCGGTAACGGTCGAGACTTGTGTAATTTAGATAGAAACTATGAAGCGGTGCGCCGGAAGCCGCCATTTCGCTGCGGTCTAATCTTTTAGCGGCTTCGCCGGAAAGTTTCAGAGCAATCTCTTCCATCAAGTCACCCATCAGCATCAGAACCGTCGGTCTGAACAGCGAGTCAGAAAAAGTGTCGAGAAAAATCTGTGCGCGTTCGATTTGTTCAAAGCCCTCCGAAGATTGAACGAGTCTCGCAAGCCGTTCGTCATCGCCGCGCCGAAATTTTCCGACAACCGCTTCTGCCTGCACCCAGCCGGA
>DATLXD010000014.1:0-7421 GCA_035575965.1 Pyrinomonadaceae bacterium
CTTCCGCCTTCGATGCTTGCGACACTAAATAATGACCGCACGGTCGGCGGTTTCAAGCCGACGGTTTTGACCGTTTTGACCGACCAGGAACTTCCGCCTGCGGAGTTTATAATTTCAGGTCGTCAAGTTTTGACGATTGAAGTCATAAAGTAAATAAAAAATTAAAAAATACGGAAAAGGTCAAGAGATACATAATCATCTTGACCTTTTTTGTTATAAATTTAAATATGAATAACTTAATAACGCTTGTCCATTCAATCAATTTCGCCGCAAAAAAACATCGCAGTCAAAAGCGCAAAGGCGCGGACGGCGAACCTTACATCAATCATCCTTTGGAAGTTTTGAATCTTTTGATGACAGTCGGGAAGGTTGAAGATTTCGATATTTTAATCGCCGCAGTTTTGCACGACACAATCGAAGACACCGAAACAACTGAAGAAGAAATCACTGAACTTTTCGGCACAGAAGTTTGCGAGATGGTTTTAGAATTAACCGACGACAAAACCTTGCCTAAGCCCGTGCGCAAGCAGCTTCAAATCGAACACGCGCCGCACATCTCTGTCGGCGCAAAACAAATAAAACTGTGCGATAAAATCAGCAATATCCGCGACGTTTCGGAAAATCCGCCTGACGGTTGGTCAGTCGAAAGACGCAGCGAATACGTCGATTGGGGCGAAAAAGTCGTTGCCGGATTGCGCGGCGCAAATGAAAATCTGGAGAAGCACTTTGACGAATTAATAACCGGAGCGCACCGGAAGTTTGAAGAATCCTAAACGCGAGACAGGTTGCACAATAGAAAAGCGGGGTGAAATTAATCTCTCCGCTTTTCTATTTTAAAAACACCGTAACTTAGAAATCGAATCTGATACCGAGTTGAAGTTCGCGGTTGTAGCTGGAATTAAATGTGAACGAAGGCGAGCCGGAAACAAAACCGCGCGGCGTGGCGAAGTTGGTTGCCGCCGCTGACAGACGAACGGGAAGCGCAACACCGCCGACGGTTCCGGCATTGCTGAAACTGTAAAGACTGTTGTTGACCGATTGCACATTCGCGCGATTTAAGATGTTAAAACCTTCGACGAAAAGCGACAGGCGATAGCGTTCGCCGAATCGAATAACGCGCCCGACGCGCATATCGATCTGGTAAGTCGCCGGAGTCGAAAATTCGTTTCTTCTCGTTCCCGGAACGCGGTCGTTCAAAAAGATGCCGTCGCCGTTCGGGTCGCCCGAAACCGAAGCCGAATAAGCAAAGCCCGACTGCGCCGTAAAAATTCCGGTGAAAATATAATCGCTCAAAAGTGCGCGAACAATTTTATTTTCGCTATACCGGAAAGTTCCCATTTCATAAACCGGACTAAAAATAAAACGATGGCGCACGTCCAAATCCGAACGTCCGTATTCGCCCGACAAATCGAATTGATTTTCGGCGATTTTCCCGTCGTCGCCGGTACCCGGCACAACCGATGTTTGGTCGGGTTTGTCGTCTTTAGCTTTCGACAAGGTGTAGCTCGTATTAAATTGCAAACGATTGGCAAAACGGCGATTTAATTCAATTGTCAGACCTTGATAAAAAGATTTCGCAGTGCTTTCAAACAAGCTGATGCGCTGGAAAGTTGGAATCGGGCGCGGATTTGAAAATCTCTGAAAGGTAAATGTTTCACTGGTCGGCGTTGTTCCGTTAAAAATCGCCACTGTTGTTGCGACCGGCGCAGACAAATTCGCATTCCGTGTGCGCGTCAAATCGCTGCCGCGAAAAAGCGTGTATTGCACTGAAACATTCGTGTTGGGAAAAATCTCGCGCTCAAATTGCAAGCGGGCTTGTTGTGTGAACGGTTGTTTGTAATTTTTGTCGAACAAAAAAAGATTAACCGGCGCAAGCGTCGCGCCCGTCGGGACGCTCGCAAAAACATTTGGATACGTCGGACACAGCGCCGGGCTTGTGACACAGTTTATATCAATCGCCACGACTTGAATACCGTTTTGCGAGTGCGCCGTTCCGGTTAAAATCGCCGTTGTGCGAGCGTAAAAAAGTCCGTAGCCGCCGCGCAGTACCGTTTTTTCGTCGAAAGCGTATGCAAGACCGAAGCGCGGCGCGAAATTGTTTCTGTCTTTCGGTTGGAAACTCGTATCAAAACCCGCCGCGAGCAAAGCCGGATTCGGATTTTGAATCGGCGGTTTGGCAATCGTCTGGTAATCGTAACGCAAGCCGAGATTGAGCGTCAGCTTCGGTCGCACGCGCCAGTCGTCCTGCACGAAAAATCCGTATTCGGAATTATTCGGGTTGGTTGTTCCGCCTGTCGTTCCCGCTCCGGCGAAACTCTGGCGGTAGCGCGAAGGAGTTCTCGCCGCTAAATTCGCGTAGCTCGTGAAAGTGTAAGAGCCGCCGAAAAGTCCGGGAAAGAAATTAAAAATACGGTCGAATAACAAATCCGCGCCGTATTTTATCGCGTGATTACCGGCGATGTAAGATTGATTGTTGACAAACTGGTAGCGCGTAATCGTGGTTTCACGCGGGCTGAAGCTGTTGCGCCCGAAAAAGAAAGTTCCGTCGTTAATGCCGCCCGCGCTTGCTGTTACAGCAACTTCGGGGTCGGTTGAATTTGCCAAGCCCGGCTCACGGTCGCGCGAAAATTGAAAACGAAACTCGTTAAAGAATTTTGCCGAAAGCGTCGAAGTCAAACTCGTACTGACGGTCGTAGTTTTGACGTTACTGTTGCCGGTATGTTCGAGTGCGCTGGTAATGCTGGAGAATTCGAGATTTGTTCCGACAAAGTTTTGCTGGTTAAAACGCACCCAAACCTGATTTCTGTCATTGATGTTGAAATCTGTTTTAATCAAATAAGTGTCTTGCTGACGATTGATGTCGTATGAAACGGCTTTCGGTCCGAGCAGAGTCTGAATGCTCGCCGGAGCAAAAGGTAGCGAACGCAGGACAACCGGATTCGGTAGATTCGAGCGTTGACCTTCATACGCGCCAAAGAAAAAGATTCGGTCTCGTTTTATTGGTCCGCCGAATGTTCCGCCGAATTGGTTGATTTGTCCGGCAGGACGCGCACGGTTTGCCGCTACTAAAAACGGGTTGCGGGCGTTGAGCGATTCATCACGGAAATACTCGAATGCGCTTCCCGTAAATCGGTTCGTGCCGCTTTTGGTAACGACATTGATAACCGCGCCGGCGGCGCGTCCGTATTCAGCCGAAAAGCCGTTCTGGTTGACCTGAAATTCCTTTACCGTGTCAACCGAAAACTGCGACGGAGCGCGTCCCGAACCGGTGCGTCCCGATGATTGCCCGAAAAAGGTGTTGTCGCTGCTCGTGCCGTCAATCTGCAAACTGTTGAGCGTTCCTTTCTGACCGCCGACTGCCAAGTCGCCGCTTCTGGTCGGGTCTCGGACAATGCCAGGCGTTAAGGTTACAAAATCCAAAAAGTTACGCCCGTTCGTCGGCAGATTTATCACGCGGCGTTCTTCGACGGTCGAAGAAATCGAAGTGCGCGTCGTTTCCACGCCTTGTCCATCAACACTCACGTCAACGACATTGACCGCGCCGCCCGCCGACAAAGCGATTTCGAGCGTATTCTTCGCGCCGACCGTAACTTTGACATTTTCATAAGTTGACGCGCCGAAACCTTGTCCAGCGGCGGTCGTTACCGTATAGTTTCCGGGCGGCAAAAACGGCAATACAAAATTACCGTCTTCGGTTGTCGTAACATTTTTTTCAAGCCCCGTGTCTTGACTTTTGGCGGTTACGGTAACATTCGCCACCGCCGCGCCGTTCGTATCAACGACGCGCCCCTCAATGTTTCCGGTCGTCGCTTGCGATTGCGCTGAAACAATTTGGGCAAGCAGTAAAATTCCTATCAATAATGGAAAAAATCTTCGCATTTTAGAATCCTCTTTTTATTAAATTGTTGATTTGAAAACTTGAACGCTCTCGAATATTGAAAGCGTAAATTAAATTGTCGATTGGTTTAATTAAGGATAGTATGACAGTTCAAAGAGTTGGGCAAGTCGAAAAATAGGCTGAAGGTAAATTTAAGATTTAGTTCACATCTTTATTTTCTAATAAGATTTCGCCGGACAATTTACATGTCGTAAGCAAAACACTTTTTCAACTTTTCTACGGATGCGTCATTTCTTCGGGCTTGACTAATTCATCGAATTTCTCGCCTTCCAAAATTCCTAATTCGATTGCCGATTCTTTCAAGGAAATTCCTTTTTTGTGCGCGTTTTTGGCAATTTTTGAAGCGTTGTCGTAACCGATGTGTTGATTCAGAGCCGTGACGAGCATCAGCGAGTCATTCAGATATTCCTCAATTTGTTCGTGGTTCAGTTCGATTCCGTCAATGCAAAATTCGACAAAGCCGACGGATGCGTCGTTGAGGAGGCGAACCGAATGCAGAAAGTTGTGAATCATCACGGGTTTGAAAACATTAAGTTCAAAATTGCCCTGCGAACCGGCGAAACCGATTGCGGCATCGTTGCCTAAAACCTGCGCGGCGACCATCGTCATCGCCTCGCTCTGAGTCGGGTTGACTTTGCCCGGCATAATCGAAGAACCCGGCTCATTTTCCGGTAGAGAAATTTCACCGATTCCGCATCGCGGACCCGACGCGAGCCAGCGAATATCGTTGGCAATTTTCATCAAGCTGCAGGCGAGAGTTTTCAACGCGCCGCTGGCGAAAACGATTTCGTCGTGCGCCGAGAGCGCGGCGAATTTATTCGGGTGCGCTTTGAACGGCAAACCCGTCAGCTCGGCAATCTGCGCGGCAGCGCGTTCGGCAAATTCGGGATGCGAGTTCAAGCCTGTGCCAACGGCAGTTCCGCCGATTGCCAAATCGAATAAACCGTCAAGAACCATTTTTAATCTTTCAATATCGCGCTCAACCAAACTCGCCCAACCGCCGAATTCCTGTCCGACCGTCAGAGGCGTTGCGTCCTGCAGATGTGTTCTGCCGATTTTTACCACGTCCGCAAATTCCTTCGCTTTCCGGTCAATCGCGTCTTGAACTTTTTCAATTTGCGGAATCAACTGGCTCAATCTTTCAGCCGCCGCAATATACATCGCCGTCGGAAAAGTGTCGTTCGACGATTGCGACATATTCACGTCGTCGTTCGGATGCACAGGCTCTTTAGAACCCATTTCGCCGCCCGCGATTTCGATGGCGCGATTGGAGATAACTTCGTTGGCGTTCATATTCGTCTGCGTTCCGCTGCCCGTCTGCCAGACGCGCAAGGGAAAATGCGCGTCGAGCTTGCCGTCAATAACTTCATTTGCCACGCGGACAATTAAATCCGTCTTTTCGAGCGTCATCTTGTCCGATTTTAATTGATGATTAACAATCGCGGCGGCTTTTTTCAAAATCCCGAGAGCGCGAATCATCTCGCGCGGCATCCGGTCAAAGCCGATGTTGAAATGATGCAGACTGCGTTCGGTTTGTGCGCCCCAATACTTATCCGCTTCGACGGCGATTTCGCCCATTGAATCGGTTTCAATACGAGTTTTTTTGTCTGTTTGTGCTACTTCCAACATAGATTTTCCTCTGCAAAAATTTTGTCGCAAATCATAGAATTACAAGAAGAAAAATTAGAATTCGTGCAATTCGTCTAATTCGCGGCAAATTTCTTTTATGCTTGTTCGTGTTTTTTCACGGCTAAAGTTCTGTCGGCGCATCTGCTTCCTTCCAAGCCGTCCAGCCGCCCGTCATCGAAAGCACATTTCGATAACCCATTTTTTGCAGATTATCCGCCGCCAGTGCGGAACGATAACCGCCACCGCAGTATAAAATCAATTCCTTATTTTTGTCTGGAAACTTGCCGACAATATCGCGCTCGATAACGCCGCGCCCAATGTGCGTTGCGCCCTCCGCGTATCCGTCATTCCATTCGTTGTCTTCGCGCACGTCAATCAAAATCGCGCCGTCTTTTACTTTTTCCAGAGTTTCTTCGACCGAAATTTCTTTGACGCGGCTTCGCGCATCTTCGGCAATTTCCAAAAATTCCTTTGTGTGTTCCATAGTTTTAACAGTTTAATGCAAGTTTTTTCTCTTAACTAGCTTGAAACGCTTTAACTTCCTATAATATCTTTTTCAGCACTAAACAATAAATTTAATAAAAGAGGATAAAACATTGGCAGAACAATTTGACGTAACAATTATCGGTTCGGGTCCGGGCGGCTACGTTGCCGCGATTCGCGCCGGGCAGCTCGGATTAAAAGTCGCCGTTATCGAAAAGGAAAAAGGCGCGAGATTAGGCGGGACGTGCGGGCTTCGCGGCTGTATTCCGACCAAAGCTCTGCTTATGGCGGCGCATCTCTACCAGCAAGCCGGACATTTTGCGGATTACGGCATCAAGGTTGATAATCTGGGTTTTGATTGGACGCAGGTGCAGAAACGCAAAGGCGATATTGTCGCCAAAAATGCTTCGGGCGTTTCGTATCTGATGAAGAAAAACAAGATTACCGTTTTCAACGGTTTCGGCAAAATCGTCGGCAAAGGCAAAATCGAAGTCGCGCTCGAAGACGGCAAATCGGAGACGATTGATACGAAAAATATTATTATTGCGACCGGCTCGGTCGTCAAACCGTTTCCGGGTTTTGAAACTGACGGCAAACAAGTCGTCAATTCAGATCAGATTTTAGAATTAGAAAAAGTACCGAAATCAATGATTGTGATGGGTTCGGGCGCGGTCGGCGTTGAATTTGCGAGCGTCTACGCGCGTTTCGGCTGCGAAACGACGGTCGTCGAATTTATGCCTCGCATCGTTCCCGTCGAAGACGAAGAAGTTTCCAAAGAACTCGCCCGCGCTTTCAAAAAACAGGGAATAAAAGTTGAAACCGGAATCAAATTAGAGAAATTGGAAAAATCAAAAAAGGGCGTGAAAGCGACGGGCAAAAACGACAAAGGCGCGGACGTTTCCTACGAAGCCGAAATGTTTCTCGTCGCCGTCGGACGAATGCCTTACTTGGAAAATCTCGGACTCGAAAACACAAAAGTCAAAGTTTCCGAACGCGGCACAATCGAAGTCAACGAATACTGCGAAACCGCCGAGCCGAACGTTTTCGCCATCGGCGACGTTATCGCTACGCCCTGGCTCGCGCATTTGGCAAGCAAAGAAGGCATTATGGTCGTCGAAAAACTTGCGGGCAAGAAAGTCGAACCAATCAATATGCGCCTCGTCCCAAACTGCACATATTGCGACCCCGAAGTCGCATCAATTGGATTAACCGAAGCGAAAGCAAAAGAAGAAGGCTACGACGTAAAAGTCGGCAAATTTCCCTTTTCCGCATCAGGCAAAGCGCGTATCTTGGGCGAAACCGACGGTTTTGTAAAAATCGTTTCCGAGAAAAAATACGACGAAGTTCTCGGCGTTCACATCATCGGACCGCACGCGACGGAATTATTAGCCGAAGCCTGCGTCGCAATGTC
>DATLXD010000015.1:0-6411 GCA_035575965.1 Pyrinomonadaceae bacterium
CAGCTAGTATTTGCTCAAAAGAGTAAATATCCATTGAGTTGATTCTCCTTTTTCTAAATTCTCGACAAATTTCTAAAAGTAGATTTCAACTCAATGCTTCTCCTTTTTCAAACATCAATTCTTTTTTGTCCTGTACTTAGATCTATCATATAAAAATACTTAATCCCCGACTTGATGTAACAACGCAGCAATATCGAAAATTTTCAGCAAAAATGATTTAATAAATTATTCAGTAAAAAGAAGGAGAAAGTATGAGCGCGGTTATTTCATTTCCGAACAAACAAGATGAGATTATTTCTTACAATCCGGCAACGACGGAAGAAATCGGGCGCGTGGCGAACACTTCCGCCGAAGCGGTCAGAGAAGCGGTTGAGAAATCACGGCAGGGATTTGAAGATTGGAAAAAGACTTCTTTTGGAGAACGCGCTAAATTTGTGATGCGGGCGCGGGAAATGATTTTGTCGGAACTCGATGAAATTGCGCGTTTGATTTCTGATGAATCCGGCAAACCCGTCGCCGAATCGCTCTCGATGGAGATTGCGCCCGTTTTAGATTTAATGCAGTATTTTGCCAAAAACACGGCAAAAATTCTCAAACCCGAACGAATAAATATCGGTCTTTACGCAAATTTGGGGCGCACGTCAAAAATTATCTACAAACCGCTCGGCACGGTCGGTATTATTCCGGCGTGGAATTATCCGTTTACGATTCCTCTGGGCGAAGTCGTGATGTCTTTGATGGCAGGAAACGCGGTGATTTTGAAGCCGTCGGAACTCACACCCTTTACCGGCTTGAAAATTGGCGAAATTTTTGAAAAGGCAAAATTGCCCGAAAATGTTTTGCAAGTTATTACAGGTGACGGGCGAACCGGCGCGGCTTTAGTTGACGCGGGAATTGAGAAAATAATGTTTACGGGAAGCGTGGCGACTGGCAAAAAAATTGCGGAAAGCGCGGCGAAACATTTAACATCGGTTGTTTTGGAGTTAGGCGGTAAAGACCCGATGATTGTTTTTGCGGACGCGAATCTCGAACTCGCCGCGCAAGGAGCGATTTGGGGCGCATTTTGCAATTCTGGGCAAAGCTGCTCGTCGGTTGAACGGCTTTACGTCGAAGAATCGGTTGCGAAAGAATTCACTGATTTGATTGTCGAAAAAACTAGAAAACTTCGACAAGATTCAGGCGATAAGGAAACAACCGACGGTGCCGCAATGTCTTCGGAAAGGCAATTAAAAATCGTCGAAGACCACGTTGAAAGTTTTAGAAACGAAGGCGCGAAGATTTTAACGGGCGGAAATAGAAATACGAATTTCAAAGGCACGTTTTATGAACCGACGGTCATTGCGGGTGCAACCAATGAGATGCGCGGAATGCGCGAGGAAACTTTTGGTCCGACTTTACCAATCGCTACTTTCAAAACCGAAGAAGAAGCAGTCAAACTCGCCAATGATTCTGATTTCGGTTTAACGGCGAGCGTGTGGACAAAAGATTTAAAGAAAGGAAACCGAGTCGCGGAAAAAATTCTCGCCGGAACGGTCTGCGTCAACGAAGTTCTTTACACGCACGGCATCGGACAAACGCCGTGGGGCGGTTTCAAACAAAGCGGCTACGGCAGAACGCACGGCAAACAAGGTTTGATGGAACTCGTCCGACCGCAGCACATTCACGTCAACCGCTTTTTATTCACGCCGAACGCCTGGTGGATGCCTTACAGTTCAACGGCAATCGAGACTTTTCGCGGTTTCGCCCGCCATTTTGCAACTGGCTCGCTCCGGCAAACAATGAAACTCGCGCCGCAGCTTTTAAAGAGAATTAAAGAATTACGAAAAAAAGAAAAATGATTTTTGTCAATCAAATATAATCAAAAATAATCGGCGATTTATCCTTTAATGTCGAAAGATTTTACTTTTTTGACTCCTCCTCAGCTTCGAATAAATCTTTTTTGCTGAAACCTGTCTTCTTAACCTTCCGCAAAAGCGAGCGCAAATCGCTGTCGGCTTTCGTGATAAATCGCTTAAAGGTTTGTTCGGGACGCGCTTGAAAATATGTCACGTGCGTCGTTTCATAACCGTTCGGCGAATTTGGCGAAAAGTAGTAATTTGAAACGCAGCAGCGCGCACCTTCGACTTTGACTTCGTTGACCGAATGCCAGGATTTATCGTTGGTTGACATCAAAACCAGACGATTGAAAAGGCTCGGAATTTCCACTGATTCAGTTACGTCTTCGTTCCAGAGTTCGAGATTTCCACCGTTTTCCGCCTTCCAATCAGGCGTGATGTAATAAAGCAAATTCAACACGCGATAATCTCTTTGCTCGTAATCGTGCGAGTTGTCGAGATGCGGCTGAAGAAAATGTCCTTTCGCCATCGCGCTAATCCCGCCCGCGTAAAGGTGCGGGTCGCCTACGGCATCTTCAATGCCGGTCAGCCGCGCAACCGTTTTGATAACTCTTTCGTCTTGAAAGGCGAAAGTGATGTCTTCGATAATCGAATCGAATTTATCGAGCGATTTCGACGTATATTTTTTCTCTCGAAAACTGTCCATCAGACGCATTTCTTCGAGCGGCGGAAATGCGGCGGAAATTTTTTTGGCTAAATCTTCGGGCAAAAGATTATCAATCGCGGCAAAACGAGTTTTGACACCTTTTTCAGTTTGAAAATCTTGGCTGATTCGCATTGCGTCATTTTCTAATCGCTCAATAATAAGTTTTACAATTTCTTCGCGCATAAGTTTGTTTCTCTTTTATTTATAATTTACAACTTGAAACAGCAAACGCGCAAAGCGGCGAAAAATAAATTGACCAAATACATTTATGGCGCGTCTAAGTAATTGATGGCGAGCGACTGCATACAAAAGCTGTCGGCAATTATTTATTTTGAGGTTAATAAATTTATGGACAGAAGATATTTTCTAAAATCGAGCGGAATTTCTCTGGCGAGTTTCGGTTTGATGGCGGCGGCGCCGAGTTTTTTGCATCAGTTTGCAAATGCTTCGACTTTGACCGACGTTTACGGCAAAAAGAAAATTTTAATCACGATTTTCCAGCGCGGCGCGGTTGACGGTTTGAATATGGTCGTGCCTCATGGCGACAGCGATTACTACAATCTACGGCGCACGATTGCCGTTGCGAAGCCGAATCAACTTGACGGCGCGGTTAATCTCGACGGATTTTTTGGTCTTCATCCTTCACTGAAACCGCTTGAAAAATTCTGGCAGAGCAAACAGATGGCGATTGTTCATTCGGTCGGCTCGCCCAATAACACGCGCTCGCATTTCGACGCGCAGGATTATATGGAAGCCGGAACGCCCGGCGTAAAATCCACGCGCGACGGCTGGCTCAACCGAGTTTTGCAAACTCAAAAGGAAGATAAAATCTCGCCGTTTCGCGCCGTTTCGATGACCGCGCAAATTCCGCGTACTTTGATTGGACGCGCGCCGACGGTCGCAATGACGAATCTCGCCGATTTTGCCATCAACGCGGGCGCATATACCGGCGCGGTGCAAGGCGGTTTTGAAGGAATCTGGCAGCAAAAAGCGCAGGACGGTTTGGGCAACACGGGCAAGGAAACTTTTGAAGCGGTAAATTTCTTGAAACAGGCAAATCCCGTGCAATATAAAGCCGAAAACGGCGCGCGTTATCCGAACATTCCTTTCGCGCAATCGCTTCTGCAAATCGCGCAGCTTATCAAAGCAAACGTCGGACTTGAAGCTGCGTTCACCGACACGCCCGGACTTAATTGGGACACGCATGCCAACGAAGGCGGCGCGCGCGGTCAGATTGCCAATCTTTTGAACAATTTCGGTCAATCAATCGCGGCGTTTGTCACCGATTTGGGCAAACGAATGGACGATGTGGTGATTTTAACAATGTCGGAATTCGGCAGAACGGCGCGGGAAAACGGCACACGCGGAACCGACCACGGACACGCCAACGCGATGTTTGTTTTGGGAAATTCGATAAAAGGCGGAAAAGTCTACGGCGATTGGAGCGGTTTGTCGAACGATAAACTTTACGAAGGACGTGATTTAGATGTAACGACCGACTTCCGCGACGTTTTTGGCGAGGTTGCCTACAAACATTTGGGTAATAAAAATCTTGATAAAATCTTTCCGAACTATTCGGCGAACCCAAGCAAATTTAAAGGATTTGTGAGTTAGATTTTTACATTACAACGAATAAAAAAAGCCGTCTTTCGCAAAATGAAAGACGGCTTTTTACTTGAGAATTGTAATTTGGTAAATGATGGAAATTTATTTGCCTTTCTTTAAATCGAAAGTTCTGGCAATCGAATCGGTTTGGTTGCGAATCGAGCGGAGTTTATCGCGGTGTCCGGTAAAGCGCAGAACATAGACGTTTTTGGCATCCGTTTTGAGAAAGTAAAATCTGCCGCTCATATTTCGCCCCGACCGCACAAATTCGTAATTGAAAACCTTGCCGCCGAACGCGCCTTTGAAGTCTTCCTGTTTTCCCGCGACGTAGCCGTTGAGAAATTGGAGTTTTTGTTCTTCACCGCTTATCAAATCGGAAATCGTCGCGTTCGATTTGATTACCGTTTTGCGAACTTCGAGATGTCCGCTTTGCCTTTCGCCGTAGACATACTCGACATTCGGACTGGTTGCAGAAGGTTTGGCAGTCATTTTCCAAACCGTTTCCGGCAAATCGAATGTGTATTCGACACTCGCATCGCTGAAAGTTTCCGTTTGGGCAAACACCGAAAACGTCAGCAGCAAACCGGCGACGAGCGAAAACAAAAAGGATAATTTATTTAACTTCATACAATTCGTATTCTTAAGTTTATCGAGAAAGTAGGATTATTTTAACTTATTATTCGGGAAAATTACGATATTTTAGATGCCGTTACATCTTTTATTCGTTGTCTTTTCAACGAGAGTGTAGACAATTTCGACCGCAATTCCGCTTTGCAATAATAAATAAGGTCAGCCGCGAATTTACGCTCACATCGATACAAAATAACTGCGCTTCGACAATTTGTTCGCCTTTTTTCCTTTTATCTGCGTCTAAACAAATAGAAATTTTTTGGTAAATTCCGAAGCAATCATAAATTTTTCGAGGTAAATTCTAATGAAAAGAAAATCTTCTTTGATTCACAAAGTTACGGCTTTTTTGATGTTATCGGCAATGTTTACGCCGCTTTTTTCAATCGGCGCAAACGCGCAGCAAATGATGAAGAAGACGAAGGCGAAGCCTTTGACCGAAAACCAAAAAATCCTGCACGTTCTTAATCGTCTGGGTTTCGGCGCGCGTCCGGGTGATGTCGAAAAAGTAAAGTCAATCGGCATCAATAAATATATCGAACAGCAGCTAAATCCCACTTCTATAACCGATTCGGTTGCCGAGGCGAAGGTCAAGGATTTGGACATTATAAAAATGTCGAACGAAGAAATTTTTGCTAAATATCCAAGTCCGCAGGCGGTTTTGCAAGCCGTCGCCGAAGAAAACGGTTTGGGAAGAAAGGATTTAAAGGGACTTCGTGAAAAAAACAAAAATGTGCCGAAGGCAGACGAAGCAATGAGTTCCGATAAAGCCGCTATGAAAGGTGAAATGGCTAATAAAAATAAAGACATCGCCGACGTTTCACCTGCTGACCGTCAAAAATATCAGCAGCAGGTTACAGAGCTTTACCGCAAATACGAACTCGGTCGCCCGCAGCAAATTCTCCAGCAGTTAAATGCTTCGCGTATTCTTCGCGCCGTTTATTCGGAACGACAATTGAACGAAGCGATGGTTGATTTTTGGACAAATCATTTTAACGTCTATGCCGGCAAAGCCGCGACGCGATGGCTTTTGCCCGCGTATGACCGCGATGTAATTCGTCCGAATGCTTTGGGAAATTTTAAGGATTTACTTCTCGCAACCGCGAAAAGTCCGGCGATGCTTTTTTATCTCGATAATTATCAATCGGTTTCGCCAAACGCGCAAATGAACAACGGACGCAGAGGCAAGGGACAAATGCGTCAAATTCAGAACGGGCAGATGAATCCGCGAAGGCGCGAAAGAATGAAGCAGCAAACCGGAATGTCGGACGCGCAGATTGACGAGCGAATGAAGCAAATGCGCGACAATCCGCAGGCGAATCAACAAAAACAGAAACAAAAACGCGGTATCAACGAAAATTATGCCCGCGAAATAATGGAACTGCACACTTTGGGTGTTGAAGGCGGCTACACGCAAAAAGACATCGGCGAAGTCGCACGCGCTTTTACCGGCTGGACAATCATTGACCCGCGCGGCTATCGCCGTTCGTTTGCAAAATTAAACGGAATGGAAAATGCTCGTCCGGGAAATCGTTTAATGCGCCAGATGGGTTTGCCTGAAGATGCCGAATCGGGAACATTTTATTTTAACGAACGTTTTCACGATAAAGACGAAAAAACGGTTTTAGGTCAAAAGGT
>DATLXD010000016.1:0-3284 GCA_035575965.1 Pyrinomonadaceae bacterium
GATTGGCTGAAGACTTTGGAAAACCTTCTTCCGAACATCCACGAAGTTGACCGCAACGCGACGCAGATTTGGTTTCGCTTTTTTCCGCTTGCTCTGCACAGATATTTGCAGACGGCGGAAGACAAAGCCGTTGTCGTCCAGAAATTTGTGATGCAGGGCAAATTTGAACTCAAAGACCAGATTGATTCGTCGCACGATTTTCTTTACGGGCATAGGTTTTGGACGAGCGTTAAAGATGAAATAACGAAGCGTGCCGAATCTTTTAATGATGAAAATGCGGATTTATCGAATGAAATTAAACAAATTGCTACAACAGTTGCCGGAAAAGTGAAAGCAGACGAATCTTTATTGGTTGGAATTGTGGCTGTCGGTTTGATGACTTTGACGCAAGTCGATTTGGAATATTTCAAAAATGCGAAAGGCGCGGTTGAACAACCGAAAGGCTTGATGACAAAATCGCCCGAACAAATCGTCAGCCAACGCGCCAAAGACGATTCGCAAGGTTTGCTCGGATTTTTGAAAACCGTCAACAAGGAATGGACGGTGCGTTATGACGAAGGCAAAGATAACGGCAAATTTAAGTTGATGAATGATGAGGAAATCGCGTCCGGCGCGGCGCGTGACCAATCGCAAAACTGGCTCGCTCAAGACGCCAGATGCGGCGAAGGCGTGATTCCCGTCGAATGTCGTTCGGCGGCTTGCGGAACTTGCTGGATTGGAATTCTTGGCGGCGCGGAAAAATTGTCGGACGTTGCGCCCCGCGAAAGAAAGCAGATGAAAGTTTTCGGCTACAACCAACCGGAAGATGCAAAACCGTTTTTGCGTCTGGCGTGTCAGGCGAAAGCAAACGGCGCGGTTTCGATTGTCATTCCGCCCTGGAACGGCGTGTTCGGCAAAAAGATTTACGGCAACGTCGAAACAATCGAACTCGAACCGGCGACGACTTCCGCCGCGAAACTTCGTGAAACTATTGCAACGGCAACCGAAAAAAACTAAGAATTAAACTTTTGTGATTAAATCAGCTTCCAATAAAATCGCAAACTTTCCGCCAACACTGTTCATTTTGTTGGCGGTTTTGCTTTGGAGTCTGGGCGGAGTTTTTATCAAATCAACCACGCTCGACGCATTTTCGGTCAACGCCGGACGCTCGCTTTTCGCTGCGATAACGGTTGCAATTTTTACTTTTAGAAAAGGCTTAAAACTCGATTCTTTTACGCTTTTGACTTCGCTTCTTTACGCTGGAACATTGAGTTGTTTTGTTTACGCTAACAAAAATACAACCGCCGCCAACGCCATTTTCCTGCAATACACCGCGCCGATTTATATCTTAATTTTTGCGCCGTTTATTTTGAAGGAAAAGTTTAGATATTCTGATTTGATAACGGTAATTGTTTGTCTCGCGGGTATGAGCTTGTTTTTTCTCGAACCGCAAAACGCCGAAAACAAACTCGCTTCAAATGTATTTTTAGGAAATATCGCCGCACTCGTGTCGGGCATTTTCTTCGGTCTTTATTTTATTTTCCTGCGCCATCCGCGTTCACTCAAAAAAAATCCCGCGCTTTCGGTTTTCTACGGCAACATCATTATCGTTTTTTTGATGCTTCCGCTTGTCCTGAGTAATCCGCCGGTGCAGTTGAATTCGACGGATATTTTGTTGATTTTATTTCTCGGTATTTTCCAAATCGGCATTGCTTACGTTTTATTTACCAACGGAATCTCAAAAGGTGTGCGCTCTTTGGACGCCAGCATTATCGGCTTTATCGAGCCGCTCTTGAATCCGATTTGGGTTTTTCTAATCGTCGGCGAAAAGCCGAGCGGCTGGGCAATTCTCGGTGGAGTTATTATTCTTGGTGCTGTTGTTCTTCACACTCTACGCAAGCAGAAAAATCAGCCGCAGAACGCTGAGTAAAACTGTCGGCTTTTTTATGTTTCAGCAATTAAATTACCTTTTCAATTATCGGCGGCAATTTGATAAAGTTATCACGGGCGAAAAATTATGAAGGTAACACTCATCACAGGCGCGTCGGGGGGCATTGGCGAAGCATTTGCGCGAAGGCTTGCCGAAGAAAAACATAATTTGGTTTTAGTGGCGCGTTCCGAAGATAAACTGCACGATTTGTGCGACGAATTAAAGCTCAGACATCAAATCACCGCCAATTACGTCGCCATTGATTTAATTGATTTTGAAGCCGATTCGCGTCTTTTTAAGGAAACCGAAAAACACAATTTCGAAGTTGATTGGCTAATAAACAATGCCGGTTTCGGCTCGATGGGCGATTTTGCAAATCTTGAACTGGAAAAAGAACTCGAAATGATTCGGTTGAACATTCAATCTCTAGTTGCCTTAACACATCGTTACCTGCAAAAAATGCGCGAGCGAAAAAGTGGAACGATTATCAACGTCGCTTCGACGGCGAGCTTTCAACCTGTTCCGTTTATGGCAACTTACGCCGCGACCAAAGCGTTTGTCCGCTCGTTCAGCGAAGCGATTGCAGAAGAAAATCGCCCGTTTAATATAAAAGTAACGGCACTTTGTCCGGGTCCGACCGACACAAAATTTTTCGATGTTGCCAATGCCGAAG
The DNA here is from genome assembly GCA_035575965.1 of Pyrinomonadaceae bacterium. GTDB lineage: Bacteria > Acidobacteriota > Blastocatellia > Pyrinomonadales > Pyrinomonadaceae. The sequence continues at coordinate 2,583 of DATLXD010000016.1, forward strand.
CCTTCAGAATGAAAGGAATGGAAACGCCGGAAGCGGTTGTCGAAACCGCTTTGAATGCAGTAAAAAGCGGAAAAGCTGCGGTTATTTCAGGTTGGACAAATTACCTCGGTGCAAAGATTGTCAATTTCGTACCGAATTCGCTTGTTACCCGCGCCGTCGGCGGAGTTTTGCGTCCGAAAGTTGAAAAGAAATTAGCCAAATGAAATTCACGGTTCTCGGCAGTGGTTCGACGGGCAACACCGTTTTAATCTGCACCGAAAAAACAAAAATTTTAGTGGATGCCGGTTTGAGTGCGAAAGAAATTCTGCGCCGTCTGGCACTTGTCGGCGTGGATTCTTCTGACCTTGACGCAGTTCTTATCACGCACGAACACAGCGACCACGCGAGCGGTTTGCGCGTTTTGCTGAACACCGTGAAATGTCCGGTTTTTATGTCTGGCGAAACTTTAGAAGCGTATCTGCGCGAAAAATCCAACAAAAATAACAATGAGCCGCAGAAACGCGCCGATGCTCTCAAAAATCGTCTCATCGAGATTGAATCGAGCCGTGATTTTTGCATTGGCGAAATAGATTTCGAGCCGTTTTCCGTTCCGCACGACGCGGCTGACAATTTCGGTTTCGTCGCCAAACACGCGGGCGTTCGGCTCGCAACCGTCACGGATTTGGGTCATCTCACGACGCTTGTCAAACAAAAGCTGCAAAA
>DATLXD010000017.1:0-4095 GCA_035575965.1 Pyrinomonadaceae bacterium
GTTCGGGGAAAAATACGGCTCGGCGGTGAGAGTTTTGAGCATCGGCGAAGGAGTTTTTTCTAAAGAATTGTGCGGCGGAACGCACGTTCGCGCGACGGGCGACATCGGCAGTTTCAAAATTACTGCGGACGAAGCGGTTGCGTCGGGCGTTCGGCGGATTCGGGCGATTACCGGCTTCGATGCGTTTGAGCGTTTCCGTGAAGACGAGCGAATGATTGAAAAATCGCTTGGTTTTCTAAAAACACAACGCGACCAATTGCCAAATGCAATCGAAAAATTGCAGGAAGAATTAAAACGAATACGCCGCGAAAATGACGAGTTAAAAATGAAAATCGTAACGGGCGCAATCGGTTCGGCTTCATCGAACGGCAGCGAAGCCAGAGATGTCAAAGGCATAAAAGTTCTGGCGCAGGAAGTCGAGAATTTAGACTCAAACGCCGTGCGGCAGCTTTCCGATAATTTGCTGAACAAAATAAAGTCGGGAGTGGTTATTATCGGAAGAAAGGATGAAGCAAAAGTTTCGCTAATCGTTCGTGTTTCCGAAGATTTGACCGAAAAGATAAAAGCGGGAAATGTGATTCGAGAAATCGCGCCGATAATCGGCGGGCGCGGCGGCGGTAAAGCGGATATGGCGGAAGGCGGCGGAAATTTACCGGGTAAACTTTCGGCAGCGATTGATGCGAGTTATTCGGCGATTGAGAGAATGTTGGGTTAAAAAATGAGCGCAGTTTTTAAAATTCCTGCAACCGCAGATGAAATTATCTCCTATAATCCCGCGACGACGGAAGAAATCGGGCGCGTGGCAAACACTTCCGCCGAAGCGGTCAAACAAGCGGTTGAAAAATCGCGTGTCGCTTTTCAAAAATGGAAAGACACTTCTTTTCGAGAACGCGCCAAATTCGTGATGCGGGCGCGGGAAGTAATTTTGTCGGAACTCGACGAGATTGCCCGTCTAATTTCTGACGAATCAGGCAAGCCCGTCGCCGAATCGCTCTCGATGGAGATTGCTCCCGTTTTAGATTTAATGCAGTATTTCGCCAAAAATACGGCGAAAATTCTCAAGCCCGAAAAAATCAATATCGGTCTTTACGCGACTTTGGGGCGCACGTCGAAAATTATCTATAAACCGCTCGGCACAGTCGGTATTATTCCCGCGTGGAATTATCCGTTTTCGATTCCTCTGGGCGAAGTCGTAATGTCTTTGATGGCGGGAAACGCGGTGATTTTGAAGCCGTCGGAACTCACGCCGGTTATCGGCTTAAAAATCGGCGAGATTTTCAGAAAAGCGAATTTGCCGGAAAATCTTTTGCAAGTTGTTACGGGCGACGGGCGAACCGGCGCGGCACTCGTTGATTCGGGAATCGAAAAAATAATGTTCACTGGAAGCGTGGCGACGGGCAAAAAAATCGCCGAAAGCGCGGCAAAACATTTAACGTCGGTTGTTTTAGAATTAGGCGGCAAAGACCCGATGATTGTTTTTGCGGACGCGAACCTCGAACTCGCTGCGCAAGGCGCGATTTGGGGCGCGTTTTGCAATTCAGGACAATCTTGCTCGTCGGTTGAACGGCTTTATGTCGAAGAATCCGTTGCGAAAGAATTCACTGATTTGATTGTCGAAAAAACCGAAAAACTACGGCAAGATTCGGGCGATAAGGAAACAACCGACATTGCCGCAATGTCTTCGGAAAGGCAATTGAAAATTGTCGAAGACCATGTTGAAAGTTTTAGGCTCGAAGGCGCGAATATTTTAACGGGCGGAAAAAGAAATACGAATTTCAAAGGCACATTTTACGAACCGACGGTAATCGGAAACGCGACCAATAAAATGCGTGCAATGCAGGAAGAGACCTTCGGTCCGACTTTACCGATCGCCACTTTCAAAACCGAAGAAGAAGCGATTGGATTGGCGAATGACTCTGATTTCGGCTTGACGGCGAGCGTGTGGACAAAAGATTTAAAGAAAGGAAACAAAGTCGCGGAAAAAATTCTCGCGGGAACGGTCTGCGTCAACGAAGTTCTTTACACGCACGGCATCGGACAAACGCCTTGGGGCGGTTTCAAACAAAGCGGCTACGGCAGAACGCACGGCAAACAAGGTTTGATGGAACTCGTCCAACCGCAGCACATTCACGTCAACCGTTTTTTATTCACGCCAAACGCCTGGTGGATGCCTTACGGTTCGACGGCAATCGAAACTTTTCGCGGTTTCGCCCGCCATTTTGCAACCGGCTCGCTCCGGCAAACAATGAAGCTCGCGCCGCAGCTTTTGAAACGAATAAAGGAATTAAGAAAAAAGTAAAGCTGATTTTGTAAATCAAAAGTAATCTCAAACGAAACCTTTTTACTGAAAAACTTCACTTTTTTGATTCATTTTCGGCTTCGTATAAATCCTTTTTGCTGAAACCTGTTTTTTTAACTTTTCGCAAAAGCGAGCGCAAATCGCTGTCGGCTTTCGTGATAAATCGTTTGAAGGTTTGTTCGGGACGCGCTTGGAAATATGTGACGTGCGTTGTTTCGTAGCCGTTCGGCGAGTTGGGCGAAAAGTAATAATTTGAAACGCAGCAGCGTGCGCCTTCGGCTTTGACTTCGTTGACCGAATGCCAGGATTTATCGTTGGTTGACATTAAAACCAGCCGATTGAAAAGACTCGGAATTTCCACCGATTCGGTTACAGCCTCATTCCAGAGTTCGAGATTTCCTCCGTTTTCCGCCTTCCAACCGGGCGTGATGTAATAAAGCAAATTCAAAACGCGGTAATCTTTTTGCTCGTAATCGTGCGAGTTGTCGAGATGCGGATTTAGGAAATGACCTTTCGCCATCGCGCTGATTCCGCCCGCGTAAAGATGCGGGTCGCCGACGGCATCTTCGATGCCCGTCAGCAGCGCAACCGTTTCAATAACTCTTTCGTCCTGAAATGCAAAAGTTATATCTTCGATAATCGAATCGAATTTATCGAGCGATTTCGAGGTGTATTTTTTCTCTCGAAAGCTGTCCATCAAACGCATTTCTTCGAGCGGCGGAAAGACGGCGGAAATTTTTCGCGCCAAATCTTCGGGCAAAAGATTATCAATCGCGGCAAAGCGTGTTTTGACACCTTTGTCAGTTTGAAAATCTCGACTGATTTCTTCGGCTTCGTTTTCAAGCCGCTCAACGATAAGTTTTACAATTTCTTCGCGCATAAGTTTGTTTCTCTTTTGTTTATAATTTACAACTCGAACAGCAAACGCGCAAAGCGGCGAAAAATAAATTGACCAATTCCATCTTCGGCGCGTCTAACTAACTGACAGCAAGCGATTGCACACAAAAGCTGTCGGCAATTATTTATTCTGAGGTTAACAATTTTATGGACAGAAGATATTTTTTGAAATCGGGTGGAATTTCTCTGGCGAGTTTCGGTTTGATGGCGGCTGCGCCGAGTTTTTTACATCAATTTGCAAATGCTTCGACTTTGACCGATGTCTATGGAAAGAAGAAAATTTTAATCACGATTTTCCAGCGCGGCGCGGTTGACGGTTTGAATATGGTCGTGCCTTACGGCGACTCTGATTACTACAATCTACGGCGCACGATTGCCGTTGGGAAACCGAATCAAGACGGCGGAGCGGTAAATCTCGACGGATTTTTCGGTCTTCATCCATCATTAAAGCCGCTCGAAAAATTTTGGCAGAGCAAGCAGATGGCAATTGTTCACTCGGTCGGCTCACCCAATAACACGCGCTCGCATTTCGACGCGCAGGATTATATGGAAGCCGGAACGCCCGGAGTGAAATCGACGCGCGACGGCTGGCTCAATCGAGTCTTGCAAACCCAAAAGCAAGAAAAAATCTCACCGTTTCGCGCCGTTTCGATGACTGCGCAAATCCCGCGAACTTTGATTGGACGCGCGCCGACGGTGGCGATGACGAATCTTGCCGATTTTGCAATTAACGCGGGCGCATATACAAACTCGGTGCAAGGCGGTTTTGAAGGCATCTGGCAGCAAAAAGCGCAGGACGGTTTGGGCAACACGGGCAAGGAAACTTTTGAAGCGGTAAATTTCTTGAAACAGGCAAATCCCGCGCAATCCAAACCGGAAAACGGCGCCCGTTATCCAAA
>DATLXD010000018.1:0-4866 GCA_035575965.1 Pyrinomonadaceae bacterium
GATTGGACGGCGGAAAGGGAACAGCTGAAAAGATTGGCGGAAATCAAACAAGCCGAAAGTTCAAACCTCGCTCAGCCGGGAGTTACAAGCGAGAGAAAAGTCAGCGAAACTACTGAAAAAAGACCGGACGGGACAATCGTCAAAAAAGTCATCACGGAACGAGCCGTAAAAACCGACAATGAAAACAATCCCGAACAAGTTGCGATTTCTCAATCTTTGATTGCTTCACTGCAAAGTCGTCTCGGCGGCGACGAATTAAATTTGTGGCGTTTTAATACGGGCGTGAGTTTGAGCCAGGCATTATCAAGACAGCGATTTACGAATGAACGACAAAGAGTTTTAGATTCGCTTCGCAGTCAAATTCAATCCGCGCCGAGTGGAGTTTCGGCGGATTACATTGCCGACTTGCAAAAAGTTCTGACGATTTTGGAAATTCCGAAACCGTCCGCTGAAGAGCGCAGCCAAGTCAGTCAATTTTTGGGAAAACTGTTCAGAAATCAATGAACGGCGAAAAAATTTCCTCAATAAAACCTTCAACCGTCGAGCGTGTTTTGGCTGGCGCGGGGATTTTAGCAATAACGACAGGTGCGCTTGTCGTCGGTTATTTTAACCCGACAACTGCTGGGTTTTTCCCCGCTTGTCCGTTTCACGCGCTGACGGGTTTGAATTGTCCGGGTTGCGGCTTGACCAGAAGTTTCCACGCGCTTTTTCACGGCGACGTTTCGACCGCTCTGCATTTTAACGCACTGTTACCCATTTATTTGTTGCTGTTTTTGTATTTGTTCTTTTCGCTCGGTTTAATTTTAATCAAAGGTCGCGGGTTTGAGTATCGCGCGTTTTCGCCTCGTGCAATTTATAGTTTTTTAGCTTTGACTCTGGTTTTTGCTGTTGTGCGAAATCTGCCTTTTTACCCGTTTAATCTTCTGACGATTTACTGATTAAATAATGTTTTCAAGCCTTCGTCTAAACTGATCTCCGGTTTCCAATCGAGTTCTTGTTTGATGAGCGTCAAATCCGAAACATAATTTAACGGCACAGGCGCGGGAGTAGGATTTTCTTCGTCTATGACGGTTTGAAGACCTGAAATTTCTTCCATCTTTGTTATTAACTCGCGCAGAGACAGAGCATTTTCTGCGCCGCCACCCAAATTATAAAGTCCGTGCCGAATTACCGAATCGATAAAAGCGTCGCAGGCTTGCGCAAAATCTTCGACGTGAAGTAAATCGCGGCGCGGCGTTCCGTTTGCGGGAAGCTGCAAAGATTCGCCCGTGTTCATCGCGTCAACGTAATGTGAAACGAAATTCGGCGTGTTGCCTTCCGACACGGGCGCGTAAACGGTGGAGAGACGAAAGATGCAGGAACGAAAATTGTTTTGGTGCGCGTAGAATTCGACATATTTTTCGGCAATCAGCTTTGACCATTCGAGCGCGGATTGCCCGTTATAAAGCGTCTGGCAGGTTTCGGGAACTTCTCTGTAATTGTCGGCAAATCTGCCATAGACATCTTTGGTCGAAGCGAAAATAAACACGGAATTTTCTTTCATCGAACGCAGCAGATTGATTGTGCCTTCGACGTTTGTCAAAAAAACTTCTTCCGCCGCTTGGGGCGATTTATCGAGCGTGGCGGCAAGATGGATAACGACATCGTAATCCTGAACCGTCTGCGCGTCCTGCAAATTCAAAACGTCAAGACCGGAACGGCGCGAAAAGTCGTCCGCGCCGAAAAATTTGCGAATGTGCGTTCCTAAAAAACCGCTTCCGCCTGTAACTAAAATGTTCATAAATTAGAGGTCAGAGATTAGAGGTTAGCCAAAACCAAGACCGAAATCTAATCTCTGACTTCTGACCTCTGTCTTTCACTTATTTGCTTTCACCAACTTTTGCATTTGCTCGGCTTTGCCAATGACAATCAATAAATCGCCTTCGCAAATACAAGTGTCGGCAGACGGCTGAAATATCATCTCGCCGCTTTTGCGCCTGATGGCGACGACGAGCAGATTTAGTTCGGTGCTGAGATTGGTTTCCCGCAATTCTTTACCGATGTAAATCGAGTCGTTTTTGACGGCGACTTCTTCAAACACCAAATCAAAACTTTCCGCCACAATCGAATCCATAAAATCTGCAATTGTCGGCTTTAAAAGAGAACGCGCCATACTTTGACCGCCAATAATTACCGGTGCAACGACGCGGTTTGCGCCTGCGCGAATGAGTTTCGGCTCGGCTTGTTCTTCGATTGCCCGCGCAACGATATGCAGATTTGCATTCAAATCGCGCGCCGTCAAAACGACATAAACATTGTCTGCGTCGTCTGCCAGACAACTGGCAAGCCCGCGTGCGCGTTTCACGCCCGCCTGAGTTAGATTTTCTTCGAGCGTCGCGTCGGCAATCAAAATGTTCGCGCCGTCTTCTTCAAAATCCGCAACTTTTTTCTGGTCGCGTTCGATAATCACAAACGGCAGATTTTGCTTTTGAAGATTGCGGATTATCCTGCGCCCGACGCGCCCCGCGCCGCAAACAATATAGTGATTTTCCAATTTTTCCATTTCTTTTCTTTTTTGGCGCAGTCCGAGCGCCTCGACAATTTCCGACTGCAAGACGGCCTGGACAAGCACGGTAAGCGCATAAAGAACCGTTCCGACACCCAAAAGCATAAAGACGATTGCAAAAATTTTCCCCGCATTAGTGCGCGGCGGAATGTCGCCATAACCGACGGTCGTGACGGTTTGAGTTGCAATATAAATACTGTCAATCCAATTCCAGCCTTCAATCAAATAAAATCCACTTGCTCCGACGGCAATCATTAAAACGATTGCCAGCGTAGCGTAGGCGAGCCGGCGGCGCGTGATATTTGAAAGCGTTGGCAAAAAATTCATTTGATAATCCAGTGTTGCGCAAATGCCGTTAAATTAATTGACGGGCTTTTTTTCAAAAATAATCTTATAACAATTCTTTAACCGAACACATTCGATTATCTGAAAATATCTGAACAAGTCGAATAGTCGAACAAGCGGAAAAATTTTCCACGAATTAAAAGGTATGCAGTATTCGCTTTAAAATAAAAAATAATGCAATGCTCGTTCGATAAATCAGCGAGCATTGCATTATTTTCAGTGAGTTTGAAGTAAATTCAGGCGGTCTGTTCCAATATGTTAAGCGTTTTTAATCGGATTAACCGTTGGAGAAACCTGCACATCCCCGGTTTGTATCGGAGCAGTGCCGCGTCCCGGCAAATTGGCGCGTTGACGCGCGGCATTGGCGAGAGTTTGACTGCTTTGATACCAATTTTGCGTGATTTGCGCAGCGACATCGCGTCCGCCTAAACCGAATGCTAAACCGATGGCAAGCGCGATCGAGCCGATCAAGCCAATGAGCAGCGTGTTGACAAGCGTTGCGGCAATGCCGAGTTGGTCAATCGCGGCGATAACACTGAAGCCAATAACGATATACTGTGTCAGAGTCGCCAGCAGATTCGGATTTCCGACACCGAGTTCGGAAACGGTGGAACGTACCAGACCCGACAGAAAACGCGCAATCAGGCTGCCGACAACGATAATTGCCATTGCGATGACGACATTCGGAATAAACAAGATGATGCGGTTGATAATCTCCGTCAGCTGCGGAATGCCTAAAACATTGGCGGCAGCTTGCACGAAGATGAGGAAAATAAAGTATTTGATAAGCGTTGCAATCACACCGGAAGTTGTCAGGCGCGTTCCAGAACGACGTATAAAATCGCCGATGCCGCTTCGCTCGACTGCTCCTTCAAAACCGACTGCTTTCAAAGCGCGTTCAATCAGGCTAGCCAGCAAACCGGCAACGAACCAGCCGAGAATTAAAATGATTGCCGCACCGATGAGTGCCGGTAAAAAACTGACTAACTGCACAAAAGTATTCGTTAAAGAATAATAGATAGCTTCGCTTGTGTCGCGGAAGCCGGTGACCACTGGTTGTGTCTGCATTCTTTTATCTCCTTTGTAATATGCCTATCCGATTTTATTGCACCCTTTTCACGGTATTTGCTAAATCGGTATGCTTATTTGCGAGTAAACACAATTTTTTCAAACTGAAACCGAGCGCGGAACAGATTCGCGTTTTGTTAAAGACAGAAGCGAAAGTGTTTTCAAATTAATAAAATCCTTCACGCTGTGCGAACCGTGCCGCACCCGAATCTTTTAGCCGTTTTGACGATTGCGATTATCGGTCTGGTTTACATTGTCAGTCCGATTTACTTCATCAACATCGACTTCCGTGCGTTTGACCGTATCGCGGACGGTTTCCTGATGTTCGGTCACATTTTTGCCGACGACGACTTCTTCAACGACGTGCGCTTCCTTTGAAACAACCGGAACTTCCGCCTGTGTAGTTACTTCAATCGTGCCTTCCTTGAAAGCCGCCGGTGCGTTTTCAACCGCGCGGTCAGCCGGACGACGTTCGACTGTTACGTTTTCTTCGCGTAGAGTTACCGATTCCTGAACCGGAACTTCCGCGACCGAAGTGTGAACCTGCGCCGTGCCTTTTTCAACCGTCCGTTTTCCCATTCGAAGCTGTTCTTCGATAATCGGCAAAACAACTTCGCCTTCGTTAGCAGCGCGGGTTACGCCGGCAACGTGTTTTGCTCCGGCGGCACTCTGCATCGCGTCGTAATTTTGATTTGCTTCGCTCGTTTCCGCCTGCGTGCTTTGCGCTTGTTGATATTCTTCCTCGTGCAGAACCCCGCGCACAACGACCTGACCGTCGCGCAACGCAATATCGCTTGCCGGAATTCGTTTTCTGCCGTCAATAATAATTGAATCAACCATATCCGTTTCGGTGTTGACGAGCATTTCAGTAACTTTGCCGAAGTCATTTCCCGATTGGTCGGCGACCG
>DATLXD010000019.1:0-11637 GCA_035575965.1 Pyrinomonadaceae bacterium
TTCTGGCTAATTTGTCTAAATGAGTCTATTATTAGGGACGCTATAAATTTAATAAGAGGTATCAAAAATGAAAAAATTGCTTGGATTATTATTTATTTTAGTAACGACTTCTTTCGGAGTATTCGCTCAAACGGACAAAGCGGAAATTAAACAGTTGCGTCAAGAACTAAATCTTTCCAAATCAACTTCAATAATTATAAATAAAGATACGGATTTTCCTTCTCAAAATACAATTAAAATATTTCCGGCAATCAAGCACAACAAGAGTTTTGCCAGAGATTTTGTCGAATGGGTGAAAGATTGGAACAAAGATAATGCAAATAAATTTGGAAAACTCGAAATAGTTGACCGAATTGAAGACGCCGATATTGTCGCCACCCAATTTCGCTACGGCATACGAAAATACGTGAGAGAGGAAAGAATAACCGCCTCAACCGGAAAAATCAGCAAAGATGAGGACGATGATTTTATCGGGCAAGGAATCGGAAATTCTAAGGTTAGAGTCGAAAGCGGGTACGAAGCAGTAAAATTTCCGCTTTATTCATATCTTTTAGTGCGCGGAGCAAATAATTCTTGGATTCTTGATTTTTCGTATGTTGATAATGCTTCCGATTACAATAAGACTTTTCCCGAAGCGCGGCTGCAAGGCATAATCGAAGGCAAAATGAGAAAAAGGTAAAAATTAAGTTGAATCTGGAACTTGATAAAAGGCTTTCGCTAAACTCCTTGTGCAGCGAAAGCCTTTTACTGAATTCATCTAAGTTACAACGAATCTGTAATTATTTATTCACCGTCATCGTTCCGAGCAATTTTTTCGCTTCGGGAATCGCGTCAATCGCCTTCAAAACTTGCGGGTCGGTTTCGAGTAAAACCTGCTGTCCGGCTTCGGTCGAATTGTTCGCGGTGGCAAGTTCGTCGCGCAGACGCGATTTAGCGTAATCAAGCTGGCTGTTGATGTTTTCCGCCGTCAAACCGTTTAATTTATCTTTGACGACAAATGCGCGGAAAGCGTCGAGCAATTTAGTATCAATCTGAAATTCGCCGGGTTGAACTGTCTGATTATAATTTTGCTTTTCAACTTTATACGATTCAAATCCTTTGATTTGTCCAGCGACGAGCTGCCGCACAAAATAAAATGCCGCTTCATTCAAACGCCCGCGCAAAGGCGTAAGGGCAAGCGCAGAAGCTTTTAAATCCGGTTCGATGCCGCGTCCGCCGTTGAAAACTCTGCCGCCAGCAGTCGTTACCGGAATTCCCGCCGATTTCGGTTTTGCGTCCGGCGTTGGCGTTGCGCCGTCATTTTCTGCTTCTTCAGAATGATGCGTGTAATAATCGTAAATTGAGCCGCTCGAATAATCTCTCTGCAAAGAACGTCCGTAAGGCGTGTAATAACGCGCCGTCGTCAAAGTCAATCCAGTGCCGAAAGGAAGCGGAAATACTCTCTGCACCAAGCCTTTGCCGAAACTGTCGCTGCCGACGACGATTCCGCGACCGTAATCTTGAATCGCGCCCGCGACAATTTCCGAAGCCGAAGCCGAATTACCGTTTATCATCACGACGAGTGGAAAATCTTGCGTGTTGCCGCCGACGGTGGGCAAATCCTGCGATTTAGAATAGCGCGAGCGACCTTTTACCGAAACGACCGTCTGACCGCGCGGAACAAAACGGCTGACGACTTCGATTGCCTGCGGCAGAAGCCCGCCCGGATTATTGCGAAGGTCAAGCACGAGACTTTTCATTCCCTGTTTTTGCAAAGCGTTGATTGCATCGTCGAGTTCGTCGGCACTGGTTTCTTGAAAGCCGCCGGTGAAACCGACGTAGCCAATGCCGTCTTTGAGCATAAAATAATTGCGAATCGAAGGAAGCGGAACGCCGCCGCGCACAATGTTAAATTCTATCGGTTTGTCCCCTCCGGCGCGTTCGACTTTGACGTTGACAGAAGTTCCACGCTCACCGCGCACATTTTTGGAAACTTCCGCGCTGCTGTATTCTTTCGCGTTTTTGCCGTCAATCTCCACAAAACGGTCGCCGTAATGCAAGCCCGCTTTGTCAGCCGGCGTATTCGGTATAATTGATTGAACATAAACGCCGTCGCGGTGCTGCAAAATTGAAACGCCGATACCGTAAAACTGCGAAGACTGCTCTTCGTAAAGTTTGCGAAACTCGTCGCGCGTAAAAAACGAAGAATGCGGGTCGAGCGTGAAAAGCATACTTTGAATCGAGCTTTCCGACAATTTTTCGTGGTCGACTTTTCCGACGTAATTCGCGTCAATCACATTAATTGCTTCGCGGTAATCGGCGACGACTTTTTCCTTATTCAAAGTCGTGTCCGCTAAAGACGTTACAGGTAATTTTCCGAAAACCCCACCAAAAATCGCGCCGAAAACAACGAGCAAAACGGCGATTATGATAAACTTTCTGTTCATTATAAAATCTCCAAACTTCTTAAAACTATAACACAAATTAGTTGTCAAAAGTTAGAAGGACAGAAGACAGAAGTAACCAGCAAGAAGTCGAAATTATTCTCCGCTTTTATCTCTCACTACTTAATTGCTACTTTTCTATCTTAATTTTTCTCTTCTTACCACTTGCTTCTGTCCTTCTGTCTTCTTACCTCATCACTTATTTACAATTTGCCGCTAAAAATTTACAATTAGCATTTTATCCGAATGAACACCACTATATCTGTTGTAATTCCGGCATTTGACGAACAGGCGCGACTCGGCGATTCGGTTCGGAAAATTCTCACTTATATTGAAGAAAACACCTTAGATGCTGAATTAATTGTCGTCGACGACGGCTCGGGCGACGAAACGGCGGAGATCGCCCGCCGTGCCTGCGCCGAATTTTCAGCAATAAAAACCGATGTTATTCGCTACGAAAAAAATCGCGGTAAAGGTTATGCGGTAAAAACCGGCTTGCTTGCCTCGGTCGGCGACATTGCGCTTTTTTCCGACGCTGATTTGTCCACACCGATTTCCGAACTGCCGAAACTAGTCGAACCGATTCGGGAAGGTAAATTCGACGTAACCTTCGGCTCGCGCGAACTCGATAAAAGTCTTATCGACACCCATCAATCCTGGCGACGCAAGCAGGGCGGAAGAGTTTTTAACTTTGTCGTCCGCTCGATGACGGGCTTGCCTTTTTTGGATACGCAGTGCGGATTCAAAGCATTTAATATGCAAAAATTTCGACCGCTGCTGCCGCTTATGCAAATCGAACGCTTCGGCTTCGACATCGAATTTTTATACGTTGCATATCATAAAGGTTTGCGGCTCAAAGAAATTCCTGTAATTTGGAATCATTGCGAAGGCACAAAAGTTGAAATGTGGCGCGACAGCCGCCGCACATTTAACGAAGTCCGTCAGATTCGTCGTAACGCGAAACAAGGTAAATATAGTTTATAATTGATTTATGACCGCAAAGCTAAACGTCAACATTGACCACGTTGCCACCGTCAGAGAAGCCAGAAAAACCATCGAGCCGAGCGTCGTCGCAGCGGCTATTATCAGCGAACAAGCAGGCGCAGACGGAATTACCGTTCACCTGCGCGGCGACCGCCGGCACATTCAAGACAGAGACATTTTGCTGCTGCGCGAAGTTGTTACCACTTATCTGAATGTCGAAATGGCGACAACCGGAGAAATGCTGGAAATCGCCGTCAGAACAAAACCTGACGCAGTTTCGCTGGTTGCAGAAAATCCAAAGGAAATAACGACCGAAGGCGGACTCGATGTCATAAACAATTTCTCAAACGTGCAAAATGCGGCGCAAAAATTAAAGGATGCGGGAATTTTCGTCAGTCTTTTTATTGACCCGGACACCGAGCAAATCGAAGCGGCAAAAGGCGCGGGCGCGCAGCAAGTCGAGCTTTGCACGGCGGAATACGCCGAACTGACCTTAGGCGCGAAATCTTCTCACGGCGAAGGCGCGGAGCGCGCCGCGCAGGAAATCGAGCGGATAAAAAACGCCGCGCGGTTTGCAAAAAGCTCAGGTTTGATTGTTGCCGCCGGACACGGTTTAACTTATCGAAACGTTGGCGCACTCGCGGTAATTTCCACAATCACCGAATTTAATATCGGACACAATATCATCTCGCGTTCAATGTTTGTGGGGCTGAATCAAGCCGTGAGAGAAATGATTGAAGCAATCACAGTGAATTAAAAATTAAAAAGGCAAAATTTAAAAATTGTGTAAAAATATTTTACCATTTCACCTTTTGCCTTCAAATTTTGCATTTCGCATTTTTAATAACTGCCTCGTTTGGCAACCTTTTGCCGTTCTCAAATCTCTGTTAGAAAGTAACTTATATAAAGATGGAGAAAATCCGTCTTCGGAATAGATGAAAGATTTGAAATGATAGATATGCCCGCTTATCTGTCATCTTTTATCTATCGGCTATTATCTGTTTCGAAGAAAAAAATAAAAAAATACTTTTCTGGAAGTTTTTGTATAATATCCAAAATCGGAGGATTATCTATGTTACGTTTCTTGTTTGTTTTCGCGTTTTTCGCTTTTTCTTTTTCCGTTTTTTCTCAAAATAACGATGAAGCGGTAAAGGAAAAACTGCGTCAGGAAACGGCACTTCTCGAACAGATTCTTACCGATGCCAAAAACCTTCGGCTTGCCGAAAACCGCGCCTTTATTTATGCAAAAGTCGGAAATGCCTTGTGGCAAACGGATGAAAAACGCGCCCGCGCGCTTTTTCAAAGTTCGATTGCCGATTTAATCGCCGCACAGACCGAAGCCGAAGCGGAAAAGGGAAAAAAGGAATATCTCAATAATTTAATTTACGGGCAATCGCCGCGCTGGGACATTTTGCATATAATCGCCGCGCGTGATGCCGAGTTTGCGCTCGATGCCTTGATAAAAACTCGTCCGGGTAAAATCGCGCAAGCAATTTCAAATCTGACTGGCGACAATCAATCTCCGAGTCGGCAATACGCCAGAAACGAAATTCAAGGCGAACAGCGCATAATCGCTATGGCGGTTGAACAAAGTCCGCAACGCGCCGTCAAACTTCTGCGTGAGAGCTTGAAAAAAGAGGTATCTTACGACACCGTAAATCTGCTCCGAAAGATTCATCGGAAAGACCCGGAAACGGCAAATGAGCTTACCGAAGCTGTCGGGCAAAAACTTCTCGACACGAAACTCAACGAAGACAACCAGGATACAAATTTTATTCAAAACTTCCTGGGCGAACTCGGACAAGAGAAAACAGAGGAAACCGCAACGCTGAAAGTTTCCGACCGACTGCTCCGGGATTTAGCCGAGAAACTCGTCAAGTTTGTGCTTCGTCCCAACGCCACTTCTTTTTACATGAATCCGTCCGCGCTGAAAGTTGTAGAAAGGTTTTTTCCTGCAAGCGTTGCGCAAATCAAACAAAAACAAGCCAAATATGAAAATCAAAACGGACAGTATCAAGGCTACAACAAATTGATGCAAGGCGAAGCGTCGTCCGAAGAACTTATCAGCCAAGCCGACAAATATCCGCGCTCCTACCGCAATGAAATTTACCGCCGGGCAGCTGAGAAAACAGCGCAAAGCGGAAACATTGCTGAAGCGCAAAAAATTATCACGACGAATTTGTCAGAAGAAGAATCCGAAAGCTATTTATCGCAGCTAAATTACAATCTTGCCACGCAAGCCATTTCGCAAGGCAAATTTAATGAAGCAAACCAATTTATCAATCAGATGCCGGAGGAAAGCATCCGACTGAACGCTTTGATTTATCTGGCGACCTCGATTTATCAGAAAGCACCGCAGGAAAATCAAAAATGGGCGGCGACGGTTTTAGACGAGGCTCGCTCGCATGTTTCCGACGCGCCCGAAAAAACTTCGGAGATAAATTCTCTGATAAATGTCGCCGCCGCTTACGCTCTGATTGAACCGGCGCAAGCGTTTCGCCTGATTGAATCCTTAACCGCGCCGCTCAACGAATTTTCCGAAGCCTCAGCCGTTGTCGCAAAATTCAGCGATTATGGAAATTTTCGTCAAGGCGAGTATCAGATAACCACGGGCAACAATTCATTAGGCGTTTATAATCTGACAAATGTGCTGCAAACGCTAAAGAACAAAGATTTTGACCGCGTAATCCGATTTACAAGCGGATTCAGCCGACTCGATGTTCGTGTCAGCCTTACGATTCAACTTATCGACCCCAATTTCTCTAATTCATCCTTTCAAAATTTACCTGTTCAAGGAAGGAGAATTATTTATAGTCATTAAGATCTTTTTCGTCAGATTGGTTCAAAGACGCAACTTTATTTTCTTTCGGCAATTTCAAAAACTCTTTGAAGTCTGAGGGAATTTGGCTCGTATCCATAAGCAAATTATCTCAAAAATTCCAGAGCAATTAATCTCTCGGCAGGCGGGCGCGAAAGCCAAAACTCCTTTTCGTCCAGTTCTTTTAGAGACGTAACTTTAACGGCGGTTCGGTCAATTTTTAACATTTGCTCTCGCGTTCTCATAAATAAATTTTAGCATAAATCTACTTTTTGCCGTTTTCGTTTTTACTCAAACGCCCGTTCAACAAACTCTTCAAAGCCTGTCCGGTATAAGATTTTTTAACTTTTGCAACTTCTTCGGGCGTGCCGGTCGCTACGACTCTGCCGCCGCCTTCGCCGCCTTCGGGTCCTAAATCAATTACATAATCGGCGGATTTTATCACGTCCAAATTGTGTTCGATGACGATAACCGTATTGCCCGTGTCAACCAATCGCTGCAAAACATCCAATAATTTATGCACGTCGGCGAAATGAAGTCCGGTTGTCGGCTCGTCCAAGATATAAATTGTCTTGCCCGTCGCGCGTTTCGACAATTCTTTGGCGAGTTTGATGCGCTGGGCTTCACCGCCCGAAAGCGTCGTCGAAGATTGCCCGATTTTGATGTAGCCGAGTCCGACATCGAGCAAAGTTGACAGTTTTTGCTTGATTTGCGGAATGTTTTCGAGAATCGGCAGAGCGTCTTCAATCGTCGTGTCGAGCAGCTTGGCGATAGATAAACCTTTATATTTGACCGACAGCGTTTCACGATTGTAACGTCCGCCGCGGCAAACGTCACACAGCACATAAACGTCAGGCAAAAAATTCATTTCGATGCGCTTCATTCCGTCGCCCTCGCATGCTTCACAGCGTCCGCCTTTGACGTTAAATGAAAATCTTCCGGCTTTGTAGCCGCGTTCTCTGGATTCGGGCAGCATCGCGTAAAGCTCGCGTATCGGCGTAAAAAGTCCGGTGTAAGTCGCCGGATTCGAGCGCGGCGTTCTGCCAATCGGCGATTGGTCAATCTCGATGATTTTGTCAACGAATTCCAGCCCTTGAATCGAATCGTGTTCGAGCGATTCCATCGAAGATTTATTCACGAATCTAGCCAAAGACGGATAAAGAATATCGTCAACCAGCGTTGATTTTCCCGAACCGGAAACGCCCGTAACAACCGTCAGAAGTCCGAGCGGAAAAGTTACGTTGATGTTTTTGAGGTTGTGCGCCCGCGCACCTTTGACCGTGATATTTTTGCCGTTCGGCTGGCGGCGAACTTCGGGAACCTCGATTTTCATCTTGCCCGAAAGATATTTTCCGGTCAGCGAATTTGCATTATTTTCGATGTCTTCCGGCGTTCCTTCAGCGACAACTTCCCCGCCGTGCGTTCCGGCGAGCGGTCCTAAGTCAATCACATAATCGGCTTTTTCGATGGTTTCTTCGTCGTGTTCAACAACCAGAACAGTATTTCCCAAATCGCGTAATTCGTGCAGAGTTTGGATAAGTTTTTGATTGTCGCGCGGATGCAAACCAATCGAAGGCTCATCCAGAACATACAGAACGCCGCGCAACTGCGAGCCGATTTGCGTTGCCAGACGAATGCGCTGACCTTCGCCGCCGCTCAAACTTTGCGAAGAACGGTCGAGCGTTAAATAACCGAGTCCGACTTGATTCAAAAACCGCAGACGGTCTTTTATCTCGCGCAAAACAAGTCCCGCAATTTTTTCTTCGCGTGTATTTAGCGTAATTACATCGAATTTTTTCAGCGCGTTCTCAATCGGAAAACTGACGTAATCGTCAATGCCCAAGTTCCCGACCTTGACCGCTAAACTCTCCGGCTGCAAACGTTTGCCGAGACACACCGGACACTGAGCGGGCGAAACGAGTTCTTCGAGTGCTTCACGCACTTTTTTCGACGGCGGATTTTCCATTCGCTCGCGCATCGTGCGAACCGCGCCTTTCCAATCCGATTCGTATTTATAACCGCCCTGCTGAAAAGTCAGACGCTTTTTCGTGCCGTTCCAAAAAGCATCGCGGATTTCTTCGGGCAAATTGGCAAACGGCGTATCAAATAAGTCTTTGGTCTTTGGTCTTTGGTCTTTGGTCTTGCCTTTTACCTTTTTGCTCTTGTCTTGTTTTTCTTCTTCTCTGCGTCTCTGCGTCTCGGCGGTGAAATCTTCCGGCGGAGTTAATTTATCTTCTCCGGCAAATTTTTCGATAATCGCCTTCAACGCCGACTGCAAAAACTTCGCGCCGGATTTGTCCGCCTCGCCCAAAAATTTTAATTTGCTGACGGCAACGCTTTGGTCGGGCAAAATTTTGCCCGCGTCAATCTGCATCACCGTTCCCAAACCCTGACAGGTTTTACACGCGCCGTATGCCGAATTAAAGGAAAATGAACGCGGCTCTAAAGGCGCGATGTTGATGCCGCAATTGATGCACGCCATTTTTTCCGAATAAAGTTTTTCTTCGCCGTCAATGATTGAAACAACCACCGCGCCGTCAGTTAATTTCAAAGCAGTTTTGACCGACTCGCTCAAGCGTTCCTTGATGCCTTCCTTGATTAAAAGACGGTCAACGACGACTTCAATCGTGTGATTTTTGCGTTTGTCGAGTTTAATGTCTTCGTCCAGAGCGCGAAGCTCGCTGTCAATCCGGGCGCGAACGAAACCGTCCTTGTGCAGTTTTTCGAGTTCCTTTTTGAATTCCCCTTTGCGCCCGCGCACGAGCGGCGCGAGAATCATCACTCTTTCACCTTCGGGCAAATCCGAAATGTTCGCCACGATTTGCTCGGGCGATTGGCGCGTTATCGGCAAACCGCACTGATGACAATGCGGCTGACCGATGGAAGAAAACAATAGACGCAGATAATCGTAGACTTCCGTTACAGTTCCGACGGTTGAACGCGGGCTGCGCGAAACGGTTTTCTGCTCGATGGAAATTGCGGGCGAAAGACCTTCAACCGAATCAACATCCGGCTTTTCAAGCTGGTCGAGAAATTGTCTGGCATAAGCCGACAAAGATTCGACATAACGACGCTGCCCTTCGGCGTAAATCGTGTCGAAAGCAAGCGACGATTTTCCAGAACCGCTCAAGCCCGTGATAACCGTAAATTTATCACGCGGAATCTCGACGTTGATGTTTTTCAAGTTGTGCTGCCGCGCACCGCGCACCGTGATTTGTTTGATACTCATTCGTTGTCGTATAGATGAAATTTTCGCTAATTGTCGAAACGATTATTTTAACAACTTAAATGAGCAAAGAAAAGCGCACGCAGAAATCGGAAAATTTAGATTTAAAGTTAAAAAGCGAGCCATAGAGTTTATAAACTCTATGGCTCGAGAAGAAACATTGTTTTTCAGTTTTCCATCTGTTTCCGAAATTCTTCATTTTCCGACACGAAGAAATCAGAAAAAATCCGACAAACTCAAAATTGTCGTTTCATACTGCTTTGTCGTCAGCGGTTATAGACCGAAGGAATCGGAACGTCGCCCGTCAAACCGAAATAAGCGTATTGCAGTTGGCTGTTCGAACTTCGCAGAATATACCAAACGCCGCCCCGATAAACAGCGATGTCGGTTTTCCCGTCGCCGTCGTAATCAGCCGGAACGGGCGTGTCCGTCGAAACACCGAATTGAAAAGACCTGAATCCGTTATCCGAGCTTTGCAAGTAGTACCAAAAGCCGGTTTCGGGGCGATAAACGGCGATGTCCGCTTTACCGTCGCCATCGTAATCGCCGACGACAGGTTGGTCAGTTGAAATTCCGAATTGAACAAATCTATTGGTTTGTGAATCGGTGTTAATTTGCCAAACTCCGTCCGATGGTCGAAAAACGGCATAATCGGCTCGTCCATCGCCGTCGAAATCTGCTGCTGCGGGTCTGCCGATGAAGTTGGAAAACGACTGGGTGGTAATTTGGCTATTGACTAAATTTGTCACATACCAAGTGCCTTCTGACGGACGATAAACGGCGAAGTCGGCTTTGCCGTCGCCGCTGAAATCGGCGGGCGCGAAAATGTCAGAAGCCGCGCCGAACGCCGGAATGCTGAGAAAGCCGTCTCTGCTTCTGAGCAAATACAACGTTCCCGTTTCGGCGCGAAATACAGCAATGTCGGTTTTGCCGTCGCCGTCATAATCGGCGGGAACGAGTTTGTCAGTTGCCAAACCGAAGGGAACGCCGTAAAAACTGTTCGGATTTGCCGAAGGATTAACATACCAGGTCGTATTCGACGGTCGGAAAACCGAGATGTCCGCTTTGCCGTCGCCGTCAAAATCGTGGGGAACGGCACGCGGTGCGGAGACACGAATTATTCTTCCCGTCGCGTTTTCCGTGACGAAAATACTTTCGGTTTGCGCGTCGCGGGCAATTGAAGTCGGTGTCACTAGATTGCTCGTTAAGATTCGCGGCGCGTCTGTCCGCGAGGCGAATAATTTTAAGCGTCCCGGCTGTCGCGCGAGCATATTCGCGCTGAACTCCAAGACCAGATATGAATCATTCTCACCCGTTTCGTTGATTGGCAAAACATCAAGTGCTGAAGTCAAACCGCCGATAAAAACCTGTTGGGCGCGGGTGTCGAGATTGATGCTGCGGACTTCGGCTAAGCCCTGCACAAAAGGAAAGCCGGTCAAAAATGAGATGAGCAAATTGTTGCCGACGAGCCGAATGCTGTCCGGCACGGCTTCGATGAAAGGCGGTCCCATTTGTGTCGGATTCGGCTTCGGCGCGAAAGTCGCAAAAGTTTCAAAAGTTCCGGTTGCGACGCTAACGCGGTAGAGCAGGTTAAAGCTGGCATCCACAACGTAGAGTGAATCGCCCGAAAGCTCGATGCCGTAAAGATTTGACGGGCGTATGTGTTCTTGCAGAGCCGGACGCGGCTCGGCGACGAAATTCGGCAGATTGACGACGAGGCGAATGGTCAATTGTTTTCCCTCGGCATTAGTCAGAGTTACCGGCGCGTTGCCGTTGAGCGTCGTTTGATTGGTGAAGGAGAGCGTAAAGCCGCTCACCAAAGTTTCGTAATCGGCGGGCAAAGTCAATTCCAAAACCGAATCGAACAAGGGTGAAGCCGGCGCGGGATTGACGATAAAGCCGCCGGTCGCCGGCATCGTCGTGTTGCCCGAACCGATTGTCAGGTAAAGTTTTTGCCCGCTCAGCTTTAAGCCGGACGGACCGTTAGGTGAGGGCGTGCCGCCGTCGAGGTTGATGGCTGAGGGCAAACTGTCAATCAAAGTTTGCCGCGCGCCCGTCGTTCGATTGACAAGGGAAATGCGCCCGCTGTTTGGCGTGGTTGTTCCGGCTTCGGCAACCAGCAGAGACGATTGTCCGGCGGTAATAATTTTCGCCGGATTGTTTAATCCGGTTGTGAACACGGATGT
>DATLXD010000020.1:0-3140 GCA_035575965.1 Pyrinomonadaceae bacterium
ACGCCGCCCTGCGCATATTCGGTGTTTGATTCGCTCGTTTTGTCCTTCGTTAAAACGGTAACACGCGCACCGCTTTCGGCAAGCGCGATTGATGCGCGAAGTCCGGCAATCCCGCTTCCGATGACGACAAAATCTGTTTCGAATGCCATAAAAGAAAAACTTTACCAATATCCAAGTTCAAAGTCTAAAGTTCAATGTTCAGAGTCATTTTTTAATTATCCTATTCTTTTTCATATCTCGCATTTATCCGTGCAAATCTACAATATAATTTTCCTTACTTGACAACTACGAAAGTTTTCGTATAGAGTTTTGAACTAAGAAACTCTTCGTAAGTTTGGAGCAAACCAGAATGGCAACACAAAATAAACCGACAGCCGCTGAACTGGAAATTCTCGCCGTATTATGGGAAAAGGACGCAGCGACAGTCAAAGAAGTTCATGAAGTTATCAATGCGCGAAAGCCGACGGGTTATACAACCGTTTTAAAAACAATGCAGATTATGCGTGATAAAAATTTAGTCGAACGCGATGACGCAAACAAAGCGCACATTTTCAAAGCCGTGCAAGCGCAAACCGAGACGCAAAAAAATCTTGTTGCTGATTTAATCGAAAAAGTGTTTCGCGGCTCGGCACTCAAATTAGTTCAGCACGTTTTGGAAGCAAAACCGGCGAGCGCGGATGAGCTTAAAAAAATTCGCAAGATGATAAAAAAAGCTGAAAAGAAAGGAGAGCAAAAGTGAATTGGGAAAATTTGACAAATTCAAAACTAATCGAAAATCTCGGCTGGACGCTTGTTCATTCGGTTTGGCAAATCATTTTAATCGCCTTTATTTTATTTTTGGTTTTGCGAATCTTTAACAAACCTTCGGCAAACGCACGTTATCTGTTTGCGGTTGCGGCACTCGGCTTTGCATTCGTTTTACCGCTTGCGACATTTGTTCGATTGGCAAATGATTCAGCGCAAAACCAGTTTTCGGATAAAGTTCCTGCTGCGGAATTCTCAAACTTACTGAAAAATGAAGCGCAGTCGCCTGAGAATTTTACACTTTCGGCAAATAACAAATTGCAAACCACGAATTCACCCGACGAAAATGCTTTCTTCTCGTTTATAAATTTACAGAAGCATTTTAAACAAAATCTCGCGTCCGTCTTGCCGATGCTTGTTTTGCTGTGGATTCTCGGTGTCGGCATCTTCGCGTTTCGGCTTTGCGGCGGCGTTTGGCAGCTTCATAAATATAGGACGCGAGAAACTCTATTGCCGGACAAACATTGGCAGGCGAGATTTTCAGCTTTGTGCGGGAAGCTGCAAATCGCGCAAACGGTTAAACTTCTGCAATCAAATCGGATTGAAACGCCGGTTGTCGTCGGCTGGCTCAAACCTCTGATTCTGGTGCCGACGAGTGTTTTTTGCAGATGAATCCGCAGCAGCTTGAAACGATTCTCGCGCATGAACTAATTCATATCAGACGTTATGACAATCTCGTCAATTTCGCGCAGAGCTTCGTCGAGATTTTACTTTTTTATCACCCGTGCGTCTGGTGGATTTCCGCCGCGATTCGGCGCGAGCGCGAGTTTGCGTGCGACGACGCGGTTACGGAAACGCCCGGAAACCCGCACATTGTTTATGCCAGTGCGCTGGCAAATTTGGAAGAAATTCGTCGTTTGACGAAAGAAAAAACGCCGTCATTTTTAATGGCAGCGTCTGGAGATAAATTAATGCAGAGAATACATAGAATTTTACAAAAAAATACCGAGAGGCAAAATCCCAAACAAACGCTTTGGTCGGCAAGTTTGGCTTTTCTGCTTATCTCGGCAGTTGTGTTGAGTGTATTTTGGACTGATTCGGGCTTTGATGTCAATGCTCAAACAAAGGCAAGAGGTAAAAAAATGGCAATCGGATTCGTTTCGATTCCGCCGCTTGACCGGATGGAAAATCCGCCGAAGGATACGGACGCTACGGCGCGTTTGGTAATTGCCAAACTCGCGCAATATAAAATTCCCGCAATCGGATTCGTATTGGGTGGAGCGGTTTCCGACGGAGAGAAATTTTATCCCGCGCGGGCAAACATCTTGCGTTTGTGGCGCGATGCAGGACTCGAAATCGGCATCGGCGGTTACAAACACATCTGGTTTTACGATACGCCATATGAGGATTACGTCGCCAACGCCGAAAAAAACGAAAAAGTCGTCAGACAAATTCTGGCGGAAAAAAACTTACCGCTGCGTTATTTCAGTTATCCGTTTCTGAACAACGGAAAAACTGCCGAAGACAAAGAAAAGTTTGAAAATTGGTTGATGTCGCGCGTGTTGCGTTCCGTAAAATATACTTTCGATAATCAGGAATGGATGTATTCTTACGCTTACGACATGGCGCGGAAAGACAATGATGTGAACACAATGAATAAAATCCGCGCCGAATTTATTGATTATATGACGAAAATGCTGGAGCATTTTGAAGCGTATTCGCAGGAGATGTTTAAGCGCGACATCGCGCAAACACTGGTTTTAACGCCGAGCCGTCTGGTTGCTGATTCTGCGGACGAGCTTTTCGGAATGTTTCAAAAACGCGGTTATAAATTCGTTTCGATGAACGAAGCGCAAGCCGACGAAGCATATCAAACGGAAGAAAAGCACGTTGACAGCAAATCGGGAATTTCCTGGTTTGAGCGTTGGCAAATGGCGCAAGGCAAAAAACTGCGCGATGAGCCGCGAGTCAGTGCAAGCGTTTGGAAAATTTGGAACCAGAACAAAGGCGATAAATAAATCGTTTCGTAATGATAGAAAAAGCCTGTGCAAGAAATCGCACAGGCTTTTTTATTTAATTGTCAAAAATTCTTAATCCTGCGGAATCTTCAGTTCTTGACCGGGGCGAATTTTGTCGGCATCATCGAGTTTGTCGCGGTTGGCTTCAAAAATTTTCTGCCAGCTCACGCCGTAATTCGAGCCGATTTTGCTCAGAGTGTCGCCGGATTGAACCGTGTAAGTCGAACCGCTCGAAGAACCCGAACCGGAATAATTGGAAGCATTGTCGCCTTCCGGGGCGGAAATGTTCATCACCAGGTCGCCCGAACGATAATCCGGGTCGAGCCGTCCGTATTCGTCCCAAAGCTGTTGTTTGGCTTCCGCGCTTCCGGCAACGCC
>DATLXD010000021.1:0-2300 GCA_035575965.1 Pyrinomonadaceae bacterium
TACGGCATCAATCTCGAATATTTTGCGCCAGCCGAAAAAACGCCGAACAAAACTTTCGTCGTCGGTACAATCGGACATCTCGCGCCGATAAAAGGTCATGACGTTTTTATCCGCGCCGCCGAAATTGTTTTGAAAAAACGCGAAAACATTCGTTTTGTTATTGTCGGCGAAGACAAATCACACTCCGGCAAAAACCGCCGCGAAATCGAAGATTTGATTGCCCGATTAGATTTAAAATCAAAAATTGAGCTTGCGGGTTGGACGGACGACGTGCGACCTTTTTTGCAAAAATTCGATTTATTCGTATCGGCGGCACGCGCGGAAGCCTTTGGGTTAGTTATCGTCGAAGCGATGCTTTATGGACTTCCAGTCATCGCAACGAGCAGCGAAGGCGCGTTGGAAATCATCGAAGACGGCACGAGCGGCATTTTAGTTCCGAATGAAGATGCGGAAACTCTGGCGAAAGCAATTTTAGAATTGTTTGATGATAAGGATAAACGCGAGCATCTAATCAGAAACGGACGGCGGCGCGTCGAAGAACATTTTTCGCTGGAAGGAATGGTGTCAAAAACCGAAGAATTTTATCGCCGCATATTAGAGTCAGAACCGCCTGCGTGAGCGGGCGGGAGAAGTTAATGATGAATGATAAATACTGAATTTAAGACAAGAGTATTGGTTTTTAATTCATCACTCATCGTTCCTACTTCAGCATTTCAGATGTCCGCCCGCTCACGCAGGCGGTTCTGACATGCTCCGCATTAACTTACCTATTCACTAGCGATACATTTTTTGTTAATCTATACTTTGGTAAAACATATTTAAGAGAAAACATTTATGCCAGAAACGAAAGAAAAATTCACGTCCGAAGCACAAGCCGAAATTGACCGTTGGGAAAACGAAACTTTGCAAAAAGTTTTAGATAAATCGCCTGAAAGAAAGGAAAAATTTGAAGGCGTTTCGCTCGAATCAGTCGAACGGCTTTATACCGAAACCGACACGGAAACGATTGAAGAAATCGGGTTTCCCGGCGAATATCCATACAAACGTGGGATTCACCCGACCGGTTATCGCGGCAGACTATGGACGATGCGTCAATTTGCAGGATTTTCTTCACCCGAAGAAACAAACAAACGCTTTAAGTATCTGATGTCACAAGGTCAGACGGGTTTGTCGGTCGCATACGATTTGCCCGCGCTGATGGGACTCGATGCCGATTCACCGCTTTCAGAAGGTGAAGTCGGCAAATGCGGCGTGGCGATTTCTTCTTTTGCCGATTATGAAGCACTTTTTGACGGGATTCCGCTCGACCAAGTGACGGTTTCACAAACAATTAACGCCCCCGCTTCGATTTTTCTGGCGATGTATCTGGTGATGGCTGAGAAACAAGGCGCAGATTTCACGAAAATTTCGGGGACTTTGCAAAACGATATTTTGAAGGAATACATCGCTCAAAAGGAATGGATTTATCCAATAAAACCAGCGATGAAACTCGTCATTGATACGTTTGAATACTGCGTCAAACACGTTCCGAAATACAATCCGATTTCCGTTTCCGGCTATCACATTCGGGAAGCGGGTGCGACGGCTTTGCAGGAGTTGGCTTTTACATTGCGCGACGGCGTGGAATATGTGCAATACGGAGTCGAACGCGGTTTGGACGTTGACGAATTCGTGCCGCGCATCTCGTTTTTCTTTAACGCGCACAACGATTTCTTTGAAGAGATTGCTAAATATCGCGCGGCTCGCGTCGTCTGGGCAAAGACAATGAAAGAGCGTTTCGGCGCAAAAAATCCGCGCACGATGCAGATGCGTTTTCACACGCAAACGGCTGGTGTTTCGCTGACCGTTCAGCAGCCGCTAAATAATATCGCCCGCGTGGCGATTCAAGCACTCGCCGGAGTGTTGGGCGGAACGCAATCGCTTCACACCGACGCTTACGATGAAGCACTCGCTCTGCCAACCGACCAGGCGGCGTTAATCGCGCTTCGCACACAGCAAATTATTGCCGAAGAAACGGGAGTTGTGAACACGGTTGACCCGCTCGGCGGTTCGTGGTTTGTCGAATCACTGACGCAGAAAATGGTTGACGGCTGTTTCGATTACTTCGACAAAATTGACGGTTTCGGTGGAATGGTCGAAGCGGTCGAAGCCGGATTTCCCCAAAGAGAAATTCAAGAATCGGCGTATCAATATCAAAAAGCCGTCGAGCGCAAAGAGCAAACCATCGTCGGCGTGAATAAATATCGGATGGACGACGAATTTTCTAAAATCGAGATTTTGCAGCTTGACGAAAACGTCCG
>DATLXD010000022.1:0-3198 GCA_035575965.1 Pyrinomonadaceae bacterium
GACACACGAAAATTACTGGAAAAATTCGGTCATAATTTTACCGAAAGACCTGCTAACAGTGCTTCTCTGACAGGGATTGCAATCGAAGAAAAAACAAATGTCAGACTCGGGGCAATTGATTCGCGCAGCGACGGTGAAGCAGTCGGATATTAAAAATTATAAAAACGCATCAAAATATGATAATCTTGTTAGACAGTTTTGAAAGGGAGAATCAAAAAATGAAAAACAAATTTAGAAATTTTTCTTTGTTATTATTGCCTCTTGCGGTAATTTTCGGCGTGGGTTGTCCCGCCTCGACAAACAGCAATATGACAATTGCTAATACAAATGTAAATGTTTCGACCAACGGAAATACTGTTTCGGTCGGGAATGTTTCGACGACTGTTACAACCAATTCAACCGTTATCGAAAGCAAAGAACCCGAACAATATCAAGCGACTGTAATGTTGAAATTTGAAACTTCTGGCGACCAAAAGGTGGCGACGCAGCCGATAAAAGCCGAAGTTGCCCGCAGCGGTGCCGACCGCCGGATGGAGTTTGCGATACCGAACGGTGAAAAATTTATTTACCTCGAACGCGGCGGAAAACAGTTTATCGTCTTGCCGCAGCGCAAACAATACGCCGAATTAACCAAAGAAGCGCTCGGCTTTGAAATTCGCAGCTTGATGATGCCCGAACAAATCGTCAAACAACTTAATAACTTAAAAGGCATCGAGCGTGTCGGCGAGGAAAAAATTGATGGGCGCGACGCGATTAAATATCGCTACGCAGCCACGACGGACACCAAATCGCAAGCCGGACAAGTCCAAACCGAATCGTTTATTTTGATTGACAAGGAAACAGGTTTGCCGCTTCGTTCGTTCACAAATTCCCAATCTCAGGGAAACGTGCAAGGCATCAAAGGCGCGAGCCTCGTCACCGAAATAAATAATATTCGCACCACAGCCGAGCCGACTCTTTTTGCCGAACCGACAGATTTTGCAAAAGTTCCGCCGGAACAAATCCGCCAGCAAGTCGATCTGTTTTTCAGCGCGGCAATGGCTATTGTTACTCAAGTGCTGAAAAGCGCGCAGACGCAGCAAACCGCGCCCGCCGCTTCTCCGGCGGCTTCGCCGACACCTCAATAAATTATCCTTTTAGAGTTCGAGAAAATCTTCTTGAACTCTAAACTTTATGGAGCAAAAATGAGCAAAGCAATTGTTTTTCTACTCGGCGCGATTTTAGGTTTGATAATTGGCGGCGCAGTCGTTTTTTACTCTTTCGTCGGTGCACCGCGTGCCGCGCAGCTTCCGGGCGAGCCGATAAAAGCACCCGACCAAAGCGGAATTCCCGCGGGAACGGCAACCGTCGTTTTGAATCAACAATTTTTCGACACGATTCTTTCCACGATTTTTCGTGATATGAACGCTCCGGCATTTCCGTTAAATCTGACTGGGCAAAATAATTACGGTGATACGTTAAAACCGCAATATGCTTCGTTTGCTTTGCAAGGCGAATGCGAAGGGAAAATCGCTCTCAAACCCGAAGGAAGCGGTGTAATGACCGGCGTGCGGCTGGAAAATGAAAAGATTTCCGCGCCGCTTGCCTTTAGCGGCAGCACTTCGGTTTTCGGTCAATGTATCAATTTTGCAGGCTGGGCGCAGGCAAATCTCAATTTGCGTTTCGATGAATCGCAGCAAAATGTCTACGGACAAATTGATGTCGAAACTGTTAATCTCGACGGGGTTTCGCCGATAGTCGGCGGTTTTGTCACGCCGCTCGTCCAGTCGTCGCTCAATAACCGCGTTAATCCGATTACGATTCTGCGCGGTCAGCAGCTTGCTTTGAATTTGCCGATTGCCGCATCAGGCGGAACGCTTGCTGCAAAAGTCAAAGATGTTCGCTCGGAAGTCAAAGACAGCGCGGTAAATCTTTATGTTACTTACGATTTTGCGGGAACGAAAGAAATTAAGTAAAAAGACAAAAGGCAAAATGTAAAAGTAAAGAATCCTCTTTCGCTTTCACTTTTGCCTTTTGTCTTTTTACTTTTGCCTTATTTATCTTTTTCCAGTAGCTTTGTCGTGCCTTCGGTTATGCTCTGCGGCTGAATTAGTTTGCCCGTCTCCGGTGCTTTCCAAGCGTTGGCGGGCGAAACATAACTTTGCGCGGGTTGACTTTGCTGCGGCGGCAAAGCGGTTGTTTGGCGTGAGCCGTAAAGATTTTTTACTTTATAATTAGGCAATTCTTGATTATAATTTTCTGTGTTTTTCGGCTCGTTCTTTAAAAAGACCAAAGAGGCAACGGCTAAAATCAATCCGCCCATCGTTCCAAATATCGCCATCACCAACGCATCATCTGTGTTGTCAATAGCGACGATAGGCATCATAATCAACACAAAAAACATAAACCAAAACAGCGCGGAAACCAGACCGAATTTGCGCGACCAACGCTTTTTGCTTTTATTTGTTTCGGCTAACTGCGGCAAAAATCCGCCGTGCGCGAGAACTTCTGAGACGAGCGTGAGAGGAAAGCCGCACCGCGAACAAAATTTTACCTCTTCCGAAATCTGCTCTTGACTGCAACGCGGGCAAAACATAATTTATCTCCGTCGGCTCAAAAGAATTTGAATACTTTGAGCGTTACGAATTTTGGTTTAATAAAGTTCGGCGCGAAAATTTCTCTTGTCCAATCATTACAACTTCGGCAGTTTTTCATCCGAAAACATTTTGAAGACGGCAAAGGCGCGTCCCTGAAAATGTTCGGCGCGGGCGATTGTTTCAAGAAGAAGCGTGAAGATTGTTTTCAGCTTTTCCGGCGCGGGCAATTCGCGCCGGAAATCTTCGTCCGAGGCAAAAAGCGCGAAACCTTTGCACCGTGTTTCTTCGACTTCAGCCAAGTATTCGGAAATCAAATTGCCGCTCGAAAGCTGTTCCGGCAAAGTCCATTCAAATGGGTCGTCCCACAATTTAACGGTGAGTCCGCCAAAGGTTTGCTCAACCGTTGCCGCGCTTCGCAAAACGTATTCGCCGCAGGAATTTACCGGAAACAAAGCATCCGTTTCGCGTGACTGCCAATAGAGTTTTTCGTCGGGAATCTTTCGAACGAGTTCGCACGAACGCAAATGTATTTGTAAAAAACGTCGGTCAAATGAATCGATAAAAGTTTTCATAAAAAACGGGCAACAAGATTTTAACCTGTCGCCCGCCGTTTGTCATCGAA
>DATLXD010000023.1:0-5105 GCA_035575965.1 Pyrinomonadaceae bacterium
TTATGTGTGGAATTGTCGGATACGTCGGAAATAAACAAGTTGTGCCGCTCATTATTGACGGCTTACGGAAACTCGAATATCGTGGTTACGATTCGGCGGGTATTGCCGTCGTTGACGAAAACCACGATTTATCATTGCGCCGCGCCGAAGGAAAATTAAGGAATCTGGAAGAATGTATTCGCTTGAATCCTTTGGACGGCAACTACGGCATCGGGCATACGCGCTGGGCGACGCACGGGCGACCGACGGAGGAAAACGCGCATCCGCATCGGGATTGCACGGGCAGAATCGTCGTCGTGCATAACGGAATTATCGAAAATTATTTGCAGTTAAAAGACGCGCTGCGGGAAAAAGGTCACGAATTTAAAACCGAAACCGATACGGAAGTCGTCGCGCATTTGATTGAAGAATATCTCAAAACAGGAGTTTCGTTTGAAGAATCGGTGCGAAAATCCGTCAAGGAACTGCGCGGAATTTTCGCGCTTTCTATTATATCCGCCGACGAACCAGACACGATTATTACCGTCCGCGAAGGTCCGCCGGTCGTCATCGGTCTCGGCGACGGCGAATTTTTCGTAGCGAGCGATATTCCCGCAATTTTGCAGCACACGCGCGATATTTTTTATCTCGGAGAAAGAGAAATTGCCATCTTGACGAAGGATTCCGTCAGAGTTACGGATTTTGACGGAAACGCCGTCGAGCCGAAACAACAGCGCATAACTTGGGACCCGATAATGGCGGAAAAAGGCGGCTTTAAGCATTTTATGCTCAAGGAAATTTACGAGCAGCCGCGAGCCGTGCGCGATACCGTGCGCGGGCGAATTTCGCTCGATACCGGCAAAGTTTATCTCGACGTGATGGACATTTCCGAAGAAGATTTCGGGTCAATAACTTCAATCAAAATCGCCGCTTGCGGAACAAGCTGGCACGCCGGAATTGCCGGAAAATATATGATTGAAGAACTCGCGCGGCTGTCGGTCGAGGTTGATTATGCTTCGGAGTTTCGCTATCGAAGTCCGGTTTTGGACGAAAATACTTTGCTGATTGTAATTTCGCAATCGGGCGAAACCGCCGATACGATTGCGGCGATGCGCGAAGCCAAACAATCCGGCTGTAAGGTTCTTGCGATTTGCAATGTTCACGGTTCGATGATTACGCGCGAAGCCGACGGCACGATTTTAACGCACGCCGGACCGGAAATCGGCGTTGCTTCAACTAAAGCGTTCACATCGCAAATGATTGCACTGTATCTTTTCGCGCTTTATCTCGGACAGCTGCGCGGAAAATTAGACGACTCAAAAGCAAAATTCCACGCGCAGCAGCTAGCGGAACTGCCGCTCAAAATCGAACGTCTTTTGAGCGATGCCGACAATATCGAAGATCTCACAAAAGAGTATTTCCGCACAACCGATTTTCTTTACTTGGGACGCGGCATCAATTTTCCCGTCGCGCTCGAAGGTGCGTTAAAGCTCAAGGAAATTTCATATATTCACGCTGAAGGTTACCCGGCAGGCGAAATGAAACACGGACCGAACGCGCTGATTGACGAAAAACTTCCGGTCGTCGTCATCAACACACGCGAGCAAGGCAACGCCGCATCCGAACTGCGCTACGAAAAAACGCATTCAAACATCGTCGAGGTCAAATCGCGCGACGGCATTATCATTTCGATTTTGACCGAAGGCGACGAAATGTCTTCGCGCGTTTCCAATCACGTTATCGAAATCCCCGAAACATCCGATTTACTCGCGCCGATTTTATCAATTGTGCCTTTGCAACTTCTCGCTTATCACATTGCCGTGCGTCGAGGCTGTGACGTCGACCAGCCGCGCAATCTGGCAAAATCGGTAACGGTTGAATGATTTCTAAATTGCAACTGCTTAGTCGTCTGTCAACATAATGTGAACTGAACAATTGTTGCAGCCGGACAAATCTAATTTTAAGGAGTAAGAAAATGAAAATAAAAGCGTTATTAGCGATGTTGTTTTCGGTGATGTTGGTATTTGGTCTGGCGACATTCGCCACTGCTCAGACCAATCCCGACCAGAAACCGAAGTCAGCCGATAAACAAAAAGATGCTGACAGAGATGACGACGACGAAGATGACTCGCCGGAAATGCAGGCGAAGTTGGCAAAACAAGCCAAAATCACGATTGAGCAGGCGCGAAAAATCGCGCTCGAAAGGGTCGCCGGCACGATAACCGAAGAAGAAATCGAAATGGAAAACGGCATACTCGTTTACTCGATTGAGATTCGGGACGCCAATGGAAAGACTCAAGATGTCGAGGTCGATGCTAAAACTGGCGAAATTGTCAGAGTCGAGCCAGAAGACGACGATGACGACGAAGGTGATGACGATGATGACGCAGCGAAAAAGAAGGAAAAATCAACCCAGAAAAGTCGAAAGGGTAAAAAGCCTTTTTAAACGAACTGAATTTTAGGTTTTATGAAACGGCTGTAATATTAACCAACCGCGAAACCCGGCGAAATTTATCACGATTGAATAAATTTCCGGCAAAATCGGAAATTTTTTGGAGTTTTGCTTTTTGCAAGAACAGCGCAATATAAAGTGCTGTAAAATGCGGAAGGCAAAACTCCAAACGCTTTTTAAATCATCAAAAATTGAATTGAGAATTTCTCGAACGTCTTTATCTGCGAGTTGTTTTATAATATAAATTAAAGTCGAGTTGCGGGAAGAATTTTTATGAGCAGAAAAAGTATTTTGGTGGTTGACGACGAAAAAAGTCAGCGCGAGATTTTGGAGATGATTTTGTCGGGCGAAGACTACGACGTAACGACGGCTTCATCAGGCGAAGCAGCAATGAAATTTGTCGCCGACCGTCGTTTCGACCTTGTTTTGACCGACCTCAAAATGGCTGGAATGAGCGGGCTGGATTTGCTCAAGGAACTAACGGATTTTGACAAATCAATTATTGTTCTGCTGCTGACGGCGCACGGCACGGTTGATTCGGCGGTTGACGCGCTTCGCCTTGGCGCATTCGATTATCTGCAAAAACCTTACGACCGCGAAAAATTGTTGGAAACAATTTCCCGCGCTTTGAATAAACTTTCGACGCTCGACGCGGAAATTATTTCAGATTCGCCGGAAATGGATCGAGTAAAAAAGCTGATTTTGAAAGTTGCCAAATCAAATGCGACTGTTTTGATTCGCGGCGAATCGGGAACTGGAAAAGAGCTGATTGCCCGCGCGATTCACACCAATTCGCTTCGCACGAGCGAGGTTTTCCAAGCCGTCAACTGTGCGGCAATCAACGAAAATCTGCTTGAATCGGAACTTTTCGGACACGAGAAGGGAAGTTTCACCGGCGCAGTCGGCGAAAAGAAGGGCTTGTTTGAAGTTGCCGACAATGGAACTTTATTCTTGGACGAAATCGGCGAACTTGACATTTCCTTGCAAGCAAAAATTCTCCGCGCTCTGCAGGAAAAACAAATCCGTCGCGTTGGCGGAACAAAAGAAATCAACACGGACGTGCGCGTCGTCGCGGCGACCAACCGCGATTTGCTGGCGATGTCGCAGGACGGCAGATTCCGCGAAGATTTATATTATCGTCTAAATGTTCTTTCAATAGAATTGCCTTCGCTTCGGGAACGACGTTCTGATATTCCGGTTTTGATTGATTATTTTTTCGCCAAGCACACGCGCGGAACGAATCGCAAAATTACAATCAACCACGAAGCCAAGCGCATTTTGGAAAATTACACTTATCCGGGCAATGTTCGCCAACTCGAATCGGCACTCGAACGCGCTATTTTATTGTGCGAGAACAACACGATAACGGCAGAAGATTTGCCGCCGGAAATGTCGCAAATATCAAAGCCAGCGTCCGCAAACGACCTTTTTAAACTTCCAGCCGAAGGCGTAAATTTTGAAGAGGTCGAGCGCAGCTTGATAATGCAGGCGATGGAACGCACCGACAATAACATTACAAAATCGGCAAAATTGTTGGGTTTGACCTTTCGGACTTTGCAATACCGTTTGGAAAAATTCGGTTTTAAGAAAGACGCGGATGCAACGGAAGAAGACGAATAATATTTATCATTTATCATTGAACATTAAATATTTAAAGGCGTTTGTGATAAATGGTAAATGTTCAATGATAAATGATAAGAAAGGAGAAACGCGAAATGAACGAATGGCTTCCGACTTTATCTTTGGCACTCGGTTCGGCGTGGACTTCGGGCATTAATCTTTACGCGACCGTAACAGTTTTGGGATTGCTGCAGAAATTCGGCGCGACGCATTTACCCGGCGGGTTAGACGTTCTGGATAATTGGTGGATTATCGGCGTTGCCGGATTTCTCTATGCAATCGAATTTTTTGCCGACAAAATCCCGTATGTCGATAGCGTTTGGGATGTTATTCACACCTTTATTCGCGTTCCGGCGGGCGCGATTGTCGCTTACGCGGCGACTAATCAAATGGACGCGAGCGTCGGCGTAATTGCCACACTTTTTGGCGGTGGTTTGGCTTTTTCGTCGCACGGCACGAAAGCGGCTTTGCGAGCGGGCGCAAATCTTTCGCCGGAGCCGGTTTCAAATTGGGTTTTGTCAATCGTCGAAGACATTATCGCTTTTGTCGGAACGATTTTAGCGGTTTTTGCGCCGGTTCTGATTGCGATTGTTCTTGCGATTTTCCTGATTTTCTTTGTCTGGTTTTTCCCGAAAGTCGTTCGCGCCGTCCGCCGGATGACGAATGCCGTCCGCGCAATGTTTGCGGGCGAAAGTTTCCGGGAGGTCGCACGCAAGGCATCTTGAGAAATTAAAAATTAAAAATGTAAAATTAAAATTTATAGTATAAAATTTTGAGTTTGAAATCTGGAGTCTAACTTTTAGACAAGGTAATTATGCGGAGAAGGATTGAAAATAAATAAATTGAAATGGAAAGAATCTTTCAAATTACGGCGGTGATTCTGATTGGAGTTGCCGCATTTTTTCTGTGGAACGGCAATAACGACTGGATGTTTATCTCGGTGGTAGTCGGTGCGGTGTGCTTCTTTTTGAGTGTTCGCTTTCAGGTTAAGGGGAGAATGCAGCAGAGAGAAAAACAAGAGTTTGAAACCACAGATGAACACAGATGAAAACAG
>DATLXD010000024.1:0-3811 GCA_035575965.1 Pyrinomonadaceae bacterium
TATTGATGAAAAACGTGCGTCGAATTTTCGGCGCGAACTGGCGTCTGCATTTCTTCAATCGCTTGAAAAGCGTCATCGTAAAACGCGGCGGCGTTTTGCCGCGCGGCGGCGTATTCATCCAAATGTTTTAATTTTATATCCAAAATCGCTGCTTGAATCGTATCGAGTCGGGAATTTACGCCGATGACCGAATGATAATATCTTTCCGATTGCCCGTGATTGGCAATCATTCGCATCTTCGCGGCTAAATCATCGTCGTTTGTGAAAATCGCGCCGCCGTCGCCGAAGCAGCCGAGATTTTTCGACGGAAAAAACGATGTCGTTCCGATGTGTCCGATTGTTCCGGCTTTTTTCATCTTGCCACCACCAAAGGTAATATCCGAGCCGATTGCCTGCGCGTTGTCTTCGATGACGAACAAATCGTGTTTTTCGGCAACGCGCATAATTGCTTCCATGTCGCAGCTTTGCCCGAACAGGTGAACCGGAACGATTGCTTTTGTGCGCTGCGTAATCGCTCGCTCGATAATTTCTGCCGTGACGTTAAAAGTATCCGCGTCAACTTCGACCATCACGGGTTTGAGTTTGAGCAAAGCAACAACTTCAGCCGTCGCAATAAACGTAAAAGACGGCACGATAACTTCGTCGCCTTCTTTCAAATCCAAAGCCATTATCGCAATTTGCAGCGCGTCCGTTCCGTTGGCGCACGGAACGACGTTTTTGACCTGCAAATAATTTTCCAGGTTTTCTTGAAACGATTTAACCGGTGCGCCGTTAATATAGGCGGTCGAACCGACGCAGTTTATCACGGCTTCGTCAATCTCGTTTTTTATCTTTTCATATTGACCTTTGAGGTCAACCATTTGTATCGGATTCATCTGAAATTGCTGTTTGGAAAATCCGCTATAACTTATTAGAAAGCGAATCGCGCAAAGTATTGAATGTAAAACGCGGTGCGCCAAAAAGCAAATGTATTGTTTTTGGATGGAAAGCGTTGAAAGAAATTTTTTGTTTGAAAAGCGAAAACTTAATTCTCTATACGAAATGAAAAACAAACTATTTGCGGCGAACTCGAATCGAAAAAAAACGTTATTTACGCGGTTAGGAAAAAGATTTTTATCTTTTTCCTTTACCTATTATTTTCAAATGTTATTATATTTTAGGCAGAGAGTTTCTGCTTGGTTGCATCAAAGAAGTTAGGTTTTTATTTGGAATAATTTTATGGCAGATAAAGCAGATATAGACGCATACAAAGATAAATTCAGCGAAAGCGGTCGTCGTGTTTTGGATACTGCGCTCGATGAATCGAGAAAGCGAGACCAAAATTATATTACGACCGAACACATTTTACACGCCCTCGCCGATGAAGAAGCCGAGCTTTTCAATGCGACGATGCGTGATTTGGCGGTTGACCCGCGCTCGGTCAAGCTGCTTATCGAAAAGCGGCTCGACAACGGCAGGCAGCACACCGGCAAAGGTTTTCGCATTGCTCCCGAAACTACCGACCTTTTCAAGCGTTCGATGGACAGAGCGCGTTTGCAGGGTCGCCGCGTGATTGAAGGCAGCGATATTTTTTATGTTTTGTCGAACGACGAGCGCAGCCTTCTCAACGACGTTCTGCAAAATCTGGGAGTGCCGGCAGAAGAAGTGGCGCAGACGGCGCGGACACGCATCCGCAAAGTCGAAAAGGAAGAGGAAAGAGTTCGCAAGAAATACGAGCTTCCCTCTTTTCTCAAACATTTCGGTGTTTCTTTGAACAAATTAGCCCGCCAGGACAAAATTCCGCCGACCATCGGACGCGAAAAGGAAATTCTGCAAATGATGGAAATCCTCTCGCACCGCGAACGGTCGAATTCGCCGATGCTCGTCGGCGAGCCGGGTGTCGGTAAAACCGCGGTCGTCGAAGGCTTGGCGCGAATGATTGAGTTAGAGCCGGAAAAAGTTCCGGCAAGGCTTCGTGATGCTCATATCGTTCAATTGCAAATGGGCGGACTTGTCGCCGGAACGATGCTGCGCGGAATGTTTGAAGAGCGCATCAAAGGCATTATTGATGAAGTCAAGGAAAAAGACCACATCATTCTTTTTATTGACGAAGCCCACACGATTATCGGCGCGGGCGCGGCGATGGGAACGACAAGTGATGCGGGAAATATGTTCAAATCGGCACTCGCTCGCGGCGAATTAAGAATTATCGGCGCAACGACTCTGACCGAATATAAGGAATATATCGGTGAAGACGAAGCACTCGCCAGACGTTTTCGCCTTGTGAAAGTCGTCGAGCCGACTCTGGACGAAACGCGCGAAATTCTTTTGGGCTTGCGTCCGCGACTCGAAAGAAATTATTCGGTTACGATTTCCGACGAAGCAATCAACACGGCACTCGAAATGTCGCCGAAATACATTCGCAATCTGCATCTGCCGGACAAAGCAATCGGCTGGCTCGATACGGCTTCTGTAAAAGTTGAAATCAACGAGCCGACTTCTTTGGTTGTCAAACCCGAACACATTATTGATGTTATATCTCAGGAATCGCGGATTCCGAAAGATATGATTTACCGCGAAACGAGCGACCGTTTTTCGGTAATGGAAGCAGACATCGGAAACCGCGTTATCGGACAAAAAGAAGCGGTTCGCGCCGTTGCCGAAAGGTTGAGATTAAATAAAGGTCCGCTCAAAGATAATCATTTTGCCCCTGATGGAGTTTTGCTTTTCCTAGGTCCGACGGGCGTGGGAAAAACCGAACTGGCGAAAGCGGTTGCCGAATTTATGTTCGGCGACGAAAGCAAAATGGTGCGGATTGACATGAGCGAATACGGCGAAGGCACGGTCGGCATCGAAAAGCTAATCGGTATGCCGCGCGGCATTGTCGGTTCGGAACGCGGCGGAATTTTGACCGAACAATTGCGGGAAAATCCATACACGGTTCTGCTGCTCGACGAAGTCGAAAAAGCCAATCCGTATTTGATGAACATTTTCCTGCAAGCCTTTGACGAAGGCTGGTTGACGGACGGACGCGGCAAAAAAGTTTATTTGTCGGATGCAATCGTCATTATGACTTCCAATTTAGGCTCGGAAAATTTCAAAAAATACGAAAAACCGCTTGGCTTCGGCAAGAAATCGAAGGGTGAAATCAAAGAGATTACCGGCGCAGTAATGAAAGCCGCCGAAACGAGATTCTCGCCTGAATTTCGCAATCGAATTGATGAAATTATTGTCTTTTCGCCTTTAACAATGGACGAAGTGCGCGAAATTGCCCGACTTTAT
The DNA here is from genome assembly GCA_035575965.1 of Pyrinomonadaceae bacterium. GTDB lineage: Bacteria > Acidobacteriota > Blastocatellia > Pyrinomonadales > Pyrinomonadaceae. Next base: position 3,262 of record DATLXD010000024.1, read on the forward strand.
CTGAATAAGCTAAAGCGCAATATGGAACGGCAAGGCAAAGTTTTCGACATCACCGAAGCGGCGATTGATATGCTGACCGAAAAAGGCTACAGCCAAACTTACGGCGCACGCTTTTTGAAACGCCACATCGACCAGAAAATTAAACTTCCGATTACCAACCAATGGAAAACGGCAGCCAGATTTTCAGTTGACACGGAAGACGGCGAAATCGTCATCAAGCCGACGGACGTTTTTAGTTTGAATTAGTGGTTTGAAAAATGTTTGCGTTAAAAGGCTTTGGTGATAAATTATCGTCGAAGCCTTTTATTTTGAAATTCAGTTTATGGAAAAAAAATTAATCAGAGTTTTATTTTTTCTTTGTGTGATTTCTACATTTCTTAATTCTTCTTTTGCTCAAAATAAATCCGATGAAAAAGCCGAAGCAATCTTAAAACGCGCCGTTCAAAATCTCGGCGGCGAAAAGTATCTGCAGGTGAAATCAGTTGTCGGGCGCGGAAAGTTTAGCTTGCTGCGCGACAACGCGGTGATTTCGTTTCAGAATTTTGTCGAC
>DATLXD010000025.1:0-3863 GCA_035575965.1 Pyrinomonadaceae bacterium
GCCGACAGCGAAGAAATCAAGGAAGAAGACCGATATGCTCAGTTTGTTGACGTTCAGGGAATTAAAGTACCGTTTATCATTGACCATTTTTCAGATAAACAACAAACCAGCCGCATCAATTACGAATCTATTGAATTTAACAAACAAATTTCCGATTCGATTTTCAATAAGCCGAAGAGTGCGAAAGAATTGAAAAAGGATTTGAAATTTTAAAAGTTTGAACATGGATTGAACGGAAAAAGCGCATCAACACGAACAAATCACATTGTGTACTAATCCGCTTTTTCCATATTACTTGGTGTTTTATTCTTCCTAAATAAAAGCGAAATCGAACTGCTCTTGATGAATTGATTTATCGCCCGTTATATCCACATTTCCAAGATATTCTTCAATTTCCTCCAAAACCAATTTTTCCGTTTCGTGCAGAGATTTCGCTATGTCAGGATGAACTCTCAGCGTTGTCTGCCGCACGTCATCAAGGCTTTTCGCAAGCCGTCTGGCTTCGTCTAAAATCTCGAAGCAAACGGTTTGCGGCGATTTTACCCAGCCCGCGCCTTCGCAGTAATCACACGGAGCACACATTGTTCTCTCCAGCGATTGTTTGACACGCTTGCGAGTCATAATTATCAAACCGAAATCGTTAAATGACAAGACTTTGTTCGGCGATTTGTCGCTGGCAAGTGCTTCCTGTAAGGCTTGCGCGACTTTATTCCGATTGCGCCGGTCTTCCATATCAATCAAATCCAATACGATAATTCCGCCCAAATCACGCAGGCGAATCTGGCGGGCGATTTCATCAACCGCTTCCATATTCGTTTTCGTTATCGTGTCTTCGAGCCGCGCGTTGCCTCTACCGACGAATTTGCCCGTGTTGACATCAATCGCAACCAACGCTTCAGTTTGATTGATGACGAGATAACCGCCGGATTTCAGCCAGACGCGCGGTTTTAAGGCTTTATCAATTTCTTCCTGAACACCGTATTTTTCCAGAATCGGCTCCTCGCGCGTGTAAAGTTTGACGCGGTTGACCAGACGCGGCTGAATGCGGTTGATAAATTCGACAATCCGCAGATATTCTTCTTCGGAATCAACGCGAATCGCCGTAAATTCATCGGAAAGCTGGTCGCGAAGGAGACGCTCGATAATGTCTAAATCCTGATGAACGAGCGCGGGCGATTTGGCTTTTTCCGCCGTTTTCTTGATGTCGAGCCAAGTACGAATCAAATACCGCGCATCTTGCCGCAAATCTTCGTCCGAAATACCGATGCCCGCCGTTCTGACGATAAATCCGCCGGACGGCATATCTTCTTCCTGCTTGATTTTCTGAATCAAAACTCGCAGACGACTGCGCTCGCTCGCCGATTCGATTTTGCGCGACACGCCCAGGTGTTCAATCGTCGGCATATAAACCAGAAATCGTCCGGGCAGCGCGATGTGCGAAGTAATGCGCGCGCCTTTTTTGGCAATCGGTTCTTTGGCAATCTGAACGAGAATGTCTTGACCCTCGCGGAGTAAATCCGTGATGGTCGGCTGTGGCGCACGCTCGCGGTTGTTTCTGCGTCCGCCGTTTCCACCTCTGTAATTATCATTACTTCTGAAATTACTCTGGGAAGTATTATCTTCGGGTTTTTCCTTTTCATCGGAAACTGAGTCCGCTCGCGGAGGTCTTTCCGTTTGCTCGCCGACGCGACGACGACCGCGACCGCCGCGGCGCACTGCCATTTCCGCTGTGTCATTGGGTTCTTTGACACTGGCTTCTGCGTCTTCAAGCGTATTGTTGCCCGCCGATTTTTTGCTGCCGCGATTATTTCTACTATTTTTAGCGGATTTTACTTTTGAAGCCGATTTAGATTCGGTGTTACCATCTGCCGCGTTTTCACCCGAAACTTCGGTGGTTGTTTGATTTTCATCACCGGAATCTTCTCTGTCTGTTTTATCCGAGCCTGATTTTTTTGATTCAACCGTTTCGTCCGATTTTAACTGCCTGGTTTTTTCATTAGAATTTTTGTTCCGGTTTTTTCCGCCGCGACCGCCGCGCTTGCTTTTCGGCTTTTGACTTTCGTCTGTTTTTTCTTCTTCGTCTTCGTCGGCAATACGCTCAAAACCGTTCGACTCATCGCCGACCGAACCGATTAAAGAGCCGACTTCCGCCGTTGCCGCGCCTTCCATATTAAATTCAACGGCGCGAACCTTATCGGTAATTGCTTCCTGCATATAGGCATCCTTGAACGAATCGCCTGTATCTTCGTCATCAACGATGCGTTCAAAGCTCGAATCTTCCCACTCAAAAATCGGCGCGGCATCAAACGGTAATTCGGTTTCCCGTTCTTCTCGGACGGCGGCGACTTCTTGCGGAGCAGTTATTTCTTCTTGCGGAGCAGCCGCTTCTTCTGAAAATCCTCGTTTATCCCATTGGACATTCCCGGTTTGCTGTTCTCTATCATTTCTGCCGCGCCGTTGGTTTTCACGCTTGCCTTTCGGTTGAAATTTCTCAGCCGCTTTATTTTCGCCCGTTTCGTTTTCGGAAGAAATTGCCGCTTCGATTGCCGTCTCCGTTTCCGCAATCGGCTCGGCAATTTCTTGCACGGCTTCCATTTGTTTTTCGCGTTCCAGACGCGCTCGCTGAATCTGGTCGGTCGCCTCGCGCTCGGCAATTTCCGGCGGCGATTGTTTTGATTTTTCCATTACGATGCGCTCGATTTCTTCTTCTTCGTCGAAAAAGTCCGAAACATACAAAAACGCATCGCGTTCAAGCCCGATGCCGACGAACGCCGACTGCATTCCGGGCAAAACTCGCTGCACGCGACCTTTATAAATGTTGCCGACAATGCCGGAATTTTCTTCGTCGCCGCGCTCGATGTAAAATTCGGAAACGCGCCCGTCGTCGAGGATGGCAATCTTTTTTTCGCGCCCGTTGACGCTGATAATCATTTCTTTTGACATATTTTTCCTTCTAAATAGAGAGACGTTTGGTATCGGTAGAATTTACCGGTAAGTTCTCAGCTTGCGGATTCTTTGGACGGGCGACACGCTTTCGGAAAATTTGCGGACTAATACTTTAGCTCGATTTGACACGGCGGATTTTTGCGTTTTTATTTTGTTTATTTTGTTTTCGGAAGTTGTTTTCCAAAACAATCAGAACTATGAGTTTTCTCACGCAGGAATCTCGTTTTATTTCAAAAGCGAACATTTTATCGCTTTCGTGTCAAAGCAGGGAGCGCAAAATTTTTTAATATAATCGCGCTCGAACCCGCCGAATAATCTCTCGTCAACAAAGCTAAATTGCTGTAAAAATTCGTGTAATCCTTGGCGTTTGCTTCGTTTATTAAATTATCCAATCGAAAATCTTCAAGCAAACTATCGGCAAGTATAGATTAAAAATCGCAAATGGTAAATGGTAAATGGTAAATCGCAGATAGAAAATCAAACTTTTAATCAAAGATCGTGAATTTTCCGTCCGCGATTTACCATTTGCGATTTACCATTTACCATTAAAGAAATATGGAAATTTATTTTCAGCTAATTACCGATGCGGAAACTTTGCAAAAGGCGTGTGAACAACTTAAAAACGAAGACGTTCTGGGATTTGACACGGAGACGACCGCGCTCGACCCCTATGAAGGAAATATACGGCTCGTTCAATTAAGCACGGGAAAGGAAACGCAGGTTATCGACTTAAAGCCGTTCGCCGAGCGCGGCGATTTACGAACGTCAAAGGAACTCGCGCCGCTTCGAGATTTATTGTCCGCTGCCAAACCGATAAAAATCGCGCACAATGCAAAGTTTGACGCTAAATGGATTTCGCAGCATTTGGGCGCAGAACTAGGCGGTGTTTTCGACACGCTTCTCGCCAGCCAAATCAT
>DATLXD010000026.1:0-3930 GCA_035575965.1 Pyrinomonadaceae bacterium
TGTTTTTCAAATTCTGCCAAAAGAGTGTGAAATTCGGTGTCTGAAACATTTGCCGTTGCCGTTTGAAAACCGCACACTAAACCTAATTTGTTTAACACCACGCAAAGTTTTCCGCCTACTATCCACCGTGAATTCGATTTGCCTTTCCTCCCCAATCTCTTTCGGTCAGGAAAGCGTTTCTCACGAACCGGATGACACATCTCAATGCCAAACGAGTCCGTCACACCCAAAATAGTTGAGTCGGCTAAAAATTCGTTTACCAAATGACGATACCGTTTGAATAGCTGAAAAAGCCTGGTTCTTTCCGGTAAACTCGGAAAAAGCGGCAGATAATCACGTTTCAGCCATCGGTGAAAATGCCGCGTGTTGGCTCCCTTGAGTGCAAACAACAATGCCAGAGTAACTACTTCGCTGACAGCAAGTTTCGCCTGCCGATGCTGCGGCTGGTTTTTCAATTTCTCGTCTGCCAAATAAAATAATTCTGTGATAAATCTTTTACTCTTTGCGATTCACGCTCACTGGCAAAGAAACTCTTTTTTTCCGTTTCAGGTTGAGCCGCTTCAATGCCCGGCACATCGTCGGCTCGGAAACTTCCACCGCGAATCGCTCACCGATTTGCTGACACACTTCTCGAAGCGTTTCGAATTTTATCACATTTCGGTTAATGCTTCGGATTTCGTGCCTGCGTCCGTTCAAATTTATTATTTCGGTCGGATTTTGCACCGAGTGTATTCGGCTTGCGTTTGGGCGGAAGCGGTCTATCTTTCAATACGGGTTTTTTAGAAACTTTCTGCGGCGGAATTGTAAAAAGTTTTACTTCTTCCGCGTCAAGCAAGCGATACGCTCCGACGGCAATGCGGTCGTCTTTGATGTGTCCGATTGAAATTCGTTTTAATTTGACGACCGAATGACTGATGGCATCGAACATTTTGCGAATTTGCTGGTTGTGTCCTTCGCGCAAGGTAACTTCAAACCAGCCGTTATTTTCGGTTGAGTTGAGTTCTTTAATTTCGGCGGGCGCGGTTCTGAAATTGTCTTCAAGCAGAATTCCGCGACGCAGCTTGTTTATCGCGTTTGCATTTGGCAAACCTTTTACCTTTACTTCATAGACTTTCGGAACTGTCTTTGACGACGAAACAAAATTGGAAAACTCGCCGTCGTTGGTCAGAATAATCAAGCCTTCGGTATTATAATCGAGCCTTCCGACGGGGAAAACTCTGCCGAAGCTCGGCGCAACCAAATCCGTTACCAAATTTCTGCCTTCCGGGTCAGCCGCGCTCGACAGATAGCCTTTCGGTTTGTTGAGCAAAACATAAACTTTTTCGCGGTGTTTCAGTTTTTCATTTATCAATTTTCCGCTGACTTTGATGTGGTCGGTTTCGGGATTTGCCTTTGTGCCGAGTTGTGTGACGATTTCGCCGTTGACGGAAACTTCGCCGTTTGCGATCAGCTCTTCAGCCTTGCGCCGTGAAGCAATTCCGGCTTGCGCGATAAGTTTTTGTAAGCGTTCCTGCATAAGTTTAGATTACATCATAAAAGAAAAATAGCCGCGAAATGCACAAAAATTACAAAAGAAAATTTTTATTTTTGTGTCTCTTGCGCTTTTTTGCGGCTATTTCTTTGCGGTTGAAATGTTGAAATTCATTGCACCAAATCCTCGAAATCCTCGATATTCGGCAATTCCGACAAATCCTTTAAGCCAAACTGTATCAAAAAATCCTTCGACGTGCCGTATTGCATCGGCTTGCCGACGGTTTCCTTTCTGCCTTTTGCCACAATCAAGCGTTTGTCGAGCAGAGTTTTGATTGCCGAAGCCGACTGCACACCGCGAATTTCCAGAATTTCGGGAATAGTTGCGGGCTGTTTATAAGCGATAACCGCCAAAGTTTCAAGCGCGGCAAGCGACAATTTCGCTGAGGGGCGAGTTTTCAAAAACTTGCGAATTTCTTCGTGAAACTCGGTGCGCGTCGAGATTTGCCAGCCGCCCGCGATTTCTCTGATTTGCAGACCGCTTTCGCGCTGCTCGTATTCTTGTCGGAGTTCATCAATCGCGCTCTCAATCGTTTCTCTGTCTTCGCCTAAAACTTCCGCCAAAATTTTAACTGTTAAAGGTTCATCCGCAACAAAAATCAAGGCTTCGACGATTGAGATTACTTCGCCGATACTGCGCGGTTGTTTTTCTGGTTCGGACATCGTTAAAAAAATTGTAGGGGCAGGTCTTGTGCCTGCCCAATGAGCAAAGCGAATGTTAAAAGTTTAACTTGCATTCAAGTTGAATTTTAATGAAAACGATTAGCGACATTCGTCGCTTTGGGCAGGCACAAGACCTGCCCCTACATTAAACCTTCCGCAGAATTACATCGCCGAAAGTTTTATTTTGCACGAGTTTAATGCTTTCGGTTCGGACGAGTTCCAAAACGGCGATAAAGGCTAAAACAAGTTCTTGTCTTGAGTGCATTGCCCCGAAAATTTCCAATAGGTTCAACTCTTTTGACTTGTAAATTCTATCTTTTATTTGCTTGAGCATTTCCGCCAGACTCATTTCTTCGCGCTCGATTTTCATTTGAAATTCTGCTTTGTGCCGACCGAGAATTTTTTGGAAAACCGTCAGCAAATCGAAAACCGTTGCACTTGTTTCCAAATTATTTTCGTCCGATTCGATTTGCCCGCGAGTGAAAACGGCTTGCTCGACTGTGGAGCGTTCATAAAGCATCTGCGAAGCATTTTTGAATTTTTGATGTTCAAGCAAACGGTCAATTAAATCTTTGCGTGGGTCTTCGATTTCTTCTCCCATTTCGCTCAAAATTTCACGCGGAAGCAGCATCTTCGATTTTATCTCAATCAAAGTCGCCGCCATCACCAGAAAATCCGCTGCCAGCGAAATGTCGAGACTTTTTATCAAGCGAATATAACGCAAGTATTCATCGGTGATTCGCGCAATCGGAATGTCGAAAATATTTGCTTGCTCTTGTTTAATAAGAAACAAAAGAAGGTCTAAAGGTCCGGCAAACTCGCCAAGCTGCAGTTTTATTTCTTCATCGTAGCGTTCGGCGATAATGTATGGCTGAACGCTTTTGAAATCAAAGGAAAGTTGTTCGATTTGCTGCTGTTCCATTTATTAAAAATAATTTCCCGCCAAGCTGTAAAGCCCGCCAAAGCAGAATTTTACGAAGTTTCACGCAAAAAAATTATGTAGTCAATCGGCGGCGGCGTAAAACCTGCTTCACGCAAAGCGACGATGATATTTCCGCGATGCGTTGCCGAATGAAAGAGAACTTGTGTTAAAAGTTGGCGCAGAGTATTCTCGTGCGGAACGCCTGCGCTGGTTTTGTATTTTGCGATTTGTTCCAGATTTTTATCGTCTGGTTTTCTCAGAATGCGTTTGTAATTCTCGCCGTTATCAAGCAGTAATCGTTCGCAATCTTCTAAGGATAAATTTTGCCAAAAATCGAAATCGGTCGAATCCTTATCGTAAAGTCTCTCAAAGTACTCTCTTTCGGTAACGAGCAAATGCGCCAAAATTATCGTCGCTTTTTCGCTTGAATTTGATTTTAACGCCGCCATGATCCGGCGGTTCGCCCAATCGTTGTAGATGAAAAGCTCACGGAGATATTCGTTTGTTTGCATTTATTCTTTCAATTGATGATTTTGCAGATCCTCAAGCGCGACATGATTCAAAGCCGATTCGTGACAAGACTCTAAAACTACCAGCGGCGCAGCGTTCGATTCCAACGCTTCGCGCCAGCGCAAAACACACAGACACCATCGGTCGCCGTCTTTTATTCCGGGAAAATTAAATTCCGGTCTGGGCGTGGATAAATCGTTTCCCATCGAGCGCGAAAATTCTAAAAAATCATCCGTTACCTGCACGCAAACCGTGTGTCTGCCCGTGTCGTCCGCACCCGTGCGGCAAAATCCGTCGCGGTAAAA
>DATLXD010000027.1:0-2277 GCA_035575965.1 Pyrinomonadaceae bacterium
ACATCCGATATGAAAGCCGGAAATCTCGTGTTGTTTTATGCTCTGAAAGCTCTGCACGCAACCGGCGCCCTCAAAGACCGGAACATCATCGTAATGCTGACAGGCGACGAGGAAAGCGGCGGAAATCCGAGAGAAATCAGCCGCGGGGATATGATAGCGGCGGCGAAAAAAAGCGATTTGGCACTTAGCTTTGAGAATGGCGGAAGCGGTATTGCGACGGTTGCGCGGCGCGGCAGCAGCGGTTGGACACTCGAAGTAACGGCTAAAACCGGACATTCTTCGGCAATTTTCAGAGAAACGATGGGCAGCGGCGCAATCTTTGAAGCCTCACGCATTATCAATCAGTTTTATGAAACATTGCGAGGCGAAAAATATCTGACTTTCAATCCGGCTCTGATTGCGGGCGGAACAGAAATTGAAACCAAAGAAGCAACTGTTACCGCCGTCGGAAAGTCGAATGTCGTTCCGGCGAAAGTTATCGTGCGCGGCGATTTACGTTTTATCAGCGAAGAACAGAAGGAATCGGTTCGCGCCAGGATGCGGGAAATAGTCGCCAAAAGTTTGCCGGGCGCGTCGGCAAAAATTACTTTCACCGACGGCATTCCGTCAATGCCTCCGACGGCGGGCAACTACGTCATACTGAAGGAACTCAACCAGGTGAGTCAAGACCTCGGCTTTGGAAAAATCGGAGCGCAGGATCCGGGCGAAAGAGGCGCGGGCGACATCTCGTATATCGCAAATATAATTCCGGGTCTGGACGGTTTGGGCGCGACAGGACGCAACGCGCACGCTCGCGGTGAGTATACTGATTTGGATACTCTACCAAGACAGATTAAACGGACGGCACTGCTGATTTACCGGCTCACCCGTTGAGCGTCGCAAATTTACTCGTCGAATGCCGCTTAAAAAAGTCATTCGATTTTGTAATGGTTCGTTAATCGAAAAAATCGCGGTCAGGCGCGAGATTTTACAATAGCGGCAAAAGTTGATTTTCTGCTGTTGAGTTGATTATTTTAACTTAGAATCAAGGTTTTTCAATTTTCCTTTTATGGAAGAGTAAGAACAATCATATTTGTAAATACTCCAACTTGAAGTTTGGTAACTGGAATCCCATTTGCCTTTCATACAAACATCAAAGCTGCCTGATTTTTCCGGCTCTACCCAGAATAATTTTGGTGTAATATAAATTTGGTCGCTTTCCTCTTGCAGATACGCTTCAACCATCGAAGTTGAATTAGATGCTTCGACTGCTCCACCATCACCAAGTTCATCAACAAACCAGCCTTTTGGTAAGGTATTTAATTCAGTAGAATCTGTAGAGTCAAGTCCAATATCAATTGTTTGAATCGCAAAGTTTGTATCGTTCTTAACAGTATATCGGTAACATTTATCGCCTTTCAGTGAAACAAATCTTTTTACGCTTACGGTTACGTTATCTGTTTGTTTGGAACAACAATCTGCTGCGAATTTATGATTAGAATCATCTATTTCGCTAACCGAAGGCATCAATTCAATTTGAGGCACGGTGATACTACGCTGATGTGTATTTGTATTTTCCTGTAGATTATACCAAACAGCATAAACTCCAATACTGAATAAAAACGTCAGCAGAGCGATTACCGAGCGAAAGAAATAGGTTTTTGCTTTCATAATTATTTTTACATTATTTTCTACTTAAAGCATAACGTATCATACTCCTGCCGTTAAGAAATTGAAAGAAAAATGTCTTTTTCAGATTATTAACTGTTTGTCTTGAAAAATAACTAATTTAATTGACAACAAAATTTTTTGCTTCAATCAGCTAATTGTTGAGTTTTACGCAAAGCGCGTCCCGCCAGCATTCCGGTATATCTTCCTTTGATTTGTTTAGCGTTTTAAGGTTCGGGTATTTCTAAATCCTGGCAGATTTTTCTGGCTAAAAAGTCATTGATTTCCCGGTGTCGCGGAACGGCGGTTGTCTTTCTTCTTGGACGATTAACGTAAACCGTATGACTGCCGCCTTCGCGCATCATCTCGCACCCGTGTTTTTCCAAATGACGAATTAAATCACGGCGTTTCATACGGTTGCCATCAGTAATGATTCACGAATAACGTCTGCGCCAACGAGTGATTCTTCGGCGAGTTGCCGATTTGCCTCAAGCACCAGCCCGATAGCTTCTTTCAAATTTTCGCGCGCTTCCTCCAAAGTATCGCCCTGCGTATTTGCGCCGGGCAATTCTTCGACATAACCGATATAACCTTCGGGAACTTTTTGAAATACGGTAGTTAATGTGATTT
>DATLXD010000028.1:0-2568 GCA_035575965.1 Pyrinomonadaceae bacterium
TGCAACGCTCGAAACGATACGGACACCGCGGCGCGAAATGGCAGCCCGTCGGAAGATTGGTCGGACTCGGCACAGTTCCTTGAATCGTTGAAAGGCGAGTTAGCTTTTCGTTGCCGAATTCGCGCAATTTCGGCACGGATTTCAGCAAACCTTCGGTGTAAGGGTGTTTCGGTTTTTGAAAAATTTCATCGACACCGGATTCTTCGACGATTCTTCCCGTGTACATCACGCAAACTCTGTCGGTAACTTCGGCAACAACGCCCAAATCGTGTGTGATAAGCAAAACCGCGAGTTTTCTGGTTTGGCGCAATTCATCCAGCAATTCTAAAATCTGCGCCTGAATCGTTACATCCAAAGCGGTTGTCGGCTCGTCGGCAATCAACAGTTCGGGGTTACAGGCAAGTGCCATCGCAATCATCACGCGCTGGCGCATTCCGCCGGAAAGCTGATGTGGATAATCATTGACGCGGCGCGAAGGGTCTGGAATCGAAACTTCCTTCATCGCTTCAATTGCTTCGCTCCAAGCGTCATTTTTATTCAAGTTTCGATGCAGGCGCAACGCTTCGGCAATTTGCTCGCCGACTGTATAAACCGGATTCAAGGATGTCATCGGGTCTTGGAAAATCATCGCAATGTCATTGCCGCGCAGCTCGCGCATTTTATCATCCGAAAACTGCAAAAGATTTTCGCCTTTGAACAAAATTTCCCCGCCGACGATTTTTCCTGGTGAGGAAATCAAGCGCATCACGGACAAAGCCGTAATAGATTTGCCGCAGCCGGATTCGCCGACGAGTCCGACAAGCTCGCCTTCGTTAATATAAAAGCTGATACCGCTCGCGGCTTTGACAAGTCCGGCGCGGGTTGGAAAATGTGTTTCCAGATTTTTTACTTCAAGCAGGTGTGTCATTTATACGATAAATTAAATCCGAAGTTTTAAAGTAAATATTGCTTTCTCAGATGTTGTCGTGCAACTAATTCCGTCGCTTTTTCTTCAAACGAATGTTATCATTTTTTGCCATAATTTGTATTCCGACAGTCATGTCTTTAGGAGATTTTTGTAGTGAAAAAACATACAACTTTTTTCGGCAGCTTCGTTATAATCGCTTTCCTTTTTTCAAACGTCTTTGCACAAACCAGTTCGGTTTCAAAACTCAAACCGCCATCGTCCGATTCTAAAACTTCAACCAAAACTTCAATAACGGTTACGTCAGAAGACATCGAACAAGACGTGGCTGAGGCTTTAACCTTGATTGAAGACAAGCACGTCAACGGAAAAAATCTCGACTACAACGGTTTATTCAAAACCTCGATTGACACGATGCTGCACACGCTTGACCCGCATTCAAATTATTATGATGCGAAAGAGACCGAAGAATTTCGCACCAGCCAAAATTCGCAGTATTTCGGAATCGGTGCAACCATCGGCGATTTGAGCGATGCGAGCGGCAAGGTCGTTGCCACCTACATCAAAGCAACCTTTGAAGGTGCGCCCGCCAATCGTGCCGGTCTGCGCTACGGCGACAAAATAATCGATGTCAATGGCGTTTCGATGCTCGGCAAACCAAATTCGGAAGTTAGAACGTTTCTGCGCGGACCGCGCGGAACACCCGCGAAAATCACGGTCGAAAGATACGGCACCGGAATGCGCAAAACAGTGGAAATTATCCGCGATGCCGTTTCTCTGCCTTCGATTTCCGAGTATTATTTGATTCGTCCCGGAGTCGGCTATATTGCGATGACCGGCGGGTTTAATCACACGACTTACAACGAATTCACATCTGCGATGAGACAACTCAAGTCGCGGGGAATGAAACAGCTCGTTCTCGATTTGCGGGGCAATCCCGGCGGGTTGGTCAATCAAGCCACCAAGGTCGCCAATACTTTTCTCGCGCAGGGTCAAACTATATTTACCCAAAAAGGAAGAGTCGACGGAATTTCGAGTGCTACGCAAGCAATCAATCCTGCGCCGGACGATACGCCGATTGTTTTGCTGCTCAATACTTATTCGGCTTCGGCTTCGGAAATTCTTGCCGGCGCGCTTCAAGACCACGACCGCGCGCTGGTCGTCGGTGAAAGCTCTTACGGCAAAGGCTTGGTTCAGAATCCGTTTATGCTCGATTACGGTTCGATGCTGCTCCTGACGATTGCCAAATATGAAACTCCTTCGGGACGCCTTATTCAGCGCGATTATTCTGACGGAAACCTTTATAACTATATGTATAAAGGCGGAAGTCTGGGCGACGAAGCTGACGACCAAAAACCGAAAGGCGCGGCGAGTAAAACCGATTCCGGCAGAACCGTCTACAGCGGCGGCGGAATCAATCCCGATGTCGTCGTCAAACCGCAAACCATACCGATTGAGAAAGCGCGTTTCCAGCAGAAATTAAATGATCCGATTTTTTCCTTTGTGCTTGATTTGGCTTACGGAAAAATGACCGGCTTTGACAGCTACAAAATCGACCGCCCGATTTCGTTTGAATACGACATAAAAGCGACGGATTTTCCCGTTACCGACAATCTTTTTCAATCCTTCAAAACCTTTGCCGTTACCAAATATAAGTTCACACC